>JBBQIH010000039.1:0-12094 GCA_038324725.1 Cyanobacteriota bacterium
GCTGGCCATGCCGCTGCGGCGGCTCACCGGCCTGGAGCAGGAGGGGCTGCGCAAGGAAGCGGCCGATCTGGAGCAGGAACGCACCCGGCTGCGGCACCTGCTCGACGACCGCGACACCCTGCTCGACACGATGGTGAGCGAGCTCAAGGGGCTGAAGAAGCGCTATGCCACCCCCCGCCGTACCCGCCTGGTCGAGGGCGGTGACGCCCTGGTGGCCCAGCGGGCGGCGGCGGTGCGGCCCAACACCGAACTGCAGCGGCAGCAGGCCTTTGAGGCCCTGGCCAGCGATGGCCGGCTGCTGATCCAGACCGACGGCGCCGTGCGGATCGTGACGCCCCAGGTGCTGGGGCGGCTGCACCTGGACGCGGCGGCCGAACTGGGGGAGCTGCCGCCGCCGGCGCGGCTGATTCTGCCGGTGGCCCAGCAGCCGGCCCTGCTGGCCTTCACTGCCGGCGGCAAGGTGGCTCTGCTGCGCTGGGAATTCGCCGGCCAGCAGCCCGGCAAGCTGGAGCGCTTCCTGCCCGACAGCCTGCAGGGGGAGCAGGTGGTGCAGGTGCTGCCCCTACCCCAGCCAGCCAGCGGAAGCCTGGGACTGCTGAGCACCGATGGGCGCTTCAAGCGGCTGCCAGTCGAGGATTTCCTGGAGCTCTCGGGGCGGCCCGCCACCGTGCTGAAGCTGAAGGAGGGGGTGACCCTGCAGCGGGTGGTGCCCTGCCGGGAGGGGGAGGATCTGGTGGTGGCCACCAGCACGGGGCGGGTGCTGCGGCTGGCGATCAACGAGACCAACCTGCCGGTGCTGGGCCGCACCGCCCAGGGGCCGATGCTGCTGCGCCTGCTTCCCGGCGAACGGGTGGTGGGGGCAGCGCGGGCGGCGGCGGGCGGCGACGTGCTGCTGGCCAGCCGCCGCGGCCAGGTGAAACGGCTCCAGCTGGAGGGCCTGCGGCCCTGCCAGCGGGGCGCCATGGGCCAGATCGGTCTGCGCTTCCTGGAACGTGAGGACGCCCTGGTGGACCTGCAGGCGGGTGATGCCCCGGTGATCAGCGTGACGCTGGAGGGCAGCGAGGGCCGCAGCCTGCGGCTGAAGGCTGATCAACTGGCACCGGAAGACGGCGGCGGATCGGGAACGTTGCTGGCGCTGAAACCCGGCGACGCGGTGCAACAGCTGGTGCCGTTGATCGGGGGGCCTTAGGCCTGTTGCCCACGACGCTCGAGCAGGGTGCGCATCAGCTCCTGGCCCTTGCCGGGTGCGCTCCAGGGGCAGACCTCGATACAGATGCCACAGCCACGGGTTTCGGCAAAATACGGAGCGCACTTGTCGAAATTCACATACCAGCGCCGCTGGCCACGCACCAGCTGCTTCTCAGGGAGCAGCGCATGGGGCGGGCAGTTGGTTTCGCAGATGCGGCAGTGGGCGCAGAGGTCATCCACACCGACATCTCTAGGTTGATCGATGGCCAGGGGCAGATCCGTGAGCACGGTAGCCAGCCGAACATTCGAGCCGAATTCGGGCGTGATCATCGAGCCGTGCTTGCCCAGCTGGCCCAGTCCGGCCTCAATCGCGATGGGCACATGCAGAACCTCCGTGCTGGATCCCGGCGCCAGATTGGTGGACGCCTGGGCCGGATAGCCAAGGGCACGGATGGAGTGCGCCAGCCGGATCGCCACACGGTTCACCTCCAGGTAGGTCCGCATGATCTGTTGATTGGAGCGCTCACTAGGGGTGTGGAGCATCTCCTCGCGATCCATCGGCACGGCGATCGCAATGGCGTAGGTGAAGTCAGGCTGGGAGTCGTGGTAGCAGAATTCGGGACGCAGCCGGGTGATTCCCACCAATCCGGCGCCGATCTGGGTCGCCATGGCCTTGATGCGGGCGGAGGCTTCAGAGGGAGTCCCCAGGAAGGTGACCTGTCGGGCCACAGGTCCGACCCGGGCCCGGTCCTGCCAGAACATCCGTACGATCAGGCGATGAATGGCGGTGGGCTCCATCACCTGGAAGTACCAATCGAGCTTTCCCCAGGCCCGCTTGTAGGAATCACCGAAGAACACGTGGTCGGGCCGACGGGGCTGGGTTTCCCCCAGGCCATTGATGGTGTTGCCGGAGATGGGTGGCTGGCGAAAGGCGAAGGGATAGACCGCCGCGGGGTACTCCACCTTCATCTGCCGCGCCCGTCTGCGGATCAGACCAGGATTGGGCGCAAGGTCCGCTGGCACAAACTCAAGATGATCGAAGCGCTGGCTCTGGGGCGGCCCCGGCATGTCCTCCAGCCAGATCACATCGCCTCTGCGAATCCGGCGTTGCTGCAGCCAGCGCAGCAGCGGGAACAGCGTATGGGTGGCGATCGCCACGGCGATGGTGAAGGCCAGGCGACTGGCCCCCAGGATCCACAGCCGGCGGCGATCGGAGATGACGCCCCCCGGGCCTGTGGGAGGAACGAATTTATGCATGGCCATGGCGCTCTGCGGTCAGGTCAGGGATGGATGGGGTCGTCGCCCTGCGCGTGCGCGGATTCCTGGCCCGCCAGAAAGGTGCGCACGCAGGCCTGACTCCGGGCCCCAGGGTCAGGGAACGGTTCCTGGGTCAGGCCGAGCAGGGCACGGACGAACCCGAAGCCCTCCCACAGGCCCAGAAGCTGCTCGGCAAGGTCCGCGGCCGGGAGGCCGGAGCGCAGATCGCCACGGTCGAGGCCCTGCTGGATCAGCTGGGCCAGGTCGGCCTGGGTGCGCCCGTAGGCGGAGTCGTAGAAATCGCCGGCCAGTCCGATGTTGCCGCGCGCCTCCTCGAACATCAGCTGGGCAAAGCGGATAATGTCGGGCTGGTTGAGAAAATCGAGCAGGTTGGTGCCGTACTGCACCAGCGCGGAGCAAAACTCCTCTGAGGTCCCCACCGTGACCGGAATCCCCTGCTCGAAGCCATCCACCTCGCGCTCGACAACGGCGCGAAGCAGGGCCTCCATGCCGGGGAAGTGCTTGTAGAGCGTCGCCTTCGAAACAGCCGCTGCCTTGGCGAGCGCGTCGGTAGACACGCTGGCGAAACCGTGCTGGAAAAACAGCTCCCGCGCGGCCGAGAGGAGGCGGTCGCGGGGTGGCGCGTCAGGGGCCATCGATCCGAAGGCGTGGAAAACAGGCAGGACCGCAGGCCGCCCATGCAGAAACAGTACAGTACCGTACTCACGATGGCGCCGCTCTCCCGAGCCAACCCCTGCGAAGGCGTCACAGCCCGCGGCAATCGACGCGCAGGTAGCGCAGGGCAATGCGGGCCTCGTTGCGCAGGCGGGTCGCGTCCGGGAAGCGGATCAGCAGGTCTGTGAAGCGCGGATCGGCCCCGAGCGCCCAGAGGGTGCGGGCCGAAAGGGCATCGCCCACGCAGCGGTCGCGGCCGGCCCGACGGGCGGACACCACCAGGGCGTCGCCCCGCACCAGGGCCTGCTGGCAGGCGGCAGCCGTGGGGGCTGGCAAAGCAGGCCGCGGCCGCTGCGATCGCCGCCGGGGCCGTGGCTCCGGAGGGGGAGGGCCGGGCGGCGGCCGCGGCGAGGGAGGCCGCCGTGAGCGGAGAGGCGCTCGGGAAGGGGAGGGGGCCGCAGGGCGATGGCGGGCTGCCCCGGTCGCGGGCGGCGACCACATCGCGCACCTCCTCCTTCTGGGGCGGCAGGCCCAGGATCCCGTAGAACTCGGGCAGCTGCTGCCGGATCCAGGCTGAGGCCCCGAGGCTGCGGCAGCCCCGCTCCGGATCGGGGACCTGCGGCCCGCCCTGCTGGCCGGGGCAGACGGCCCGGGTCTGGCAGCGCTGCTCCTCGTCTTCGCCGCCGGGGCGGAAGCCCGGGCAGTCGCAACCCAATCCGGCCAGGCGCTCCCGGCCCCAGCGATCCAGCAACCCCCGGGGCGCTGAAGAGGGAGCGCAGGCCACCGGCTGCGGACTCCTTGGCCATCACCCGCTGCTGCCAGGCCGCACAGCGCTCCTCCATCCGCTCCTGGGCGGCGGTCATCGGCCGGCCCTCCACATTCGCGGCCATCGCCAGGGCCATCACCTGCTCGGGACTGAGCTCGGAGAAGGGGCGTCCGTAGCGTTGGCGGGCCAGCCGTTCCAGGGTCTCCTAGACGGGAGCGGAGTTCGCGGTCACGATCTCGGACACCCGCTGGCCGTTGGCCGCCTCTTCGGCATCGCTGGGCCCGCTGCGGCCGCCAGCGGGCTGGCTGAGGGAAGGGCCTGGCCACCCGAGCAGAGCGAACCAGGAGACGACCAGGAGAAAACACAACGGCCCTGGCCGATACCGACGCCTGTTGTTCATCGCCTGAGGCTGGATGAGATCCACAGATGGCGATAACACGGACCATTCACTGAAACTTTACAAAGCTATTGGTGTCGAACGCTCCAGATCAGACGTAGGCAGCATCGCAACGTCAAGACGGAACGTTCTCACTCCCGGCATCTGCCTCTGGATGTCAGGCCTTTCCGCCCACCGCATAGTGACTCTGAACGAATCCGAACGGAAACGCTTTCGATGACAACAGACGCAGGTCCGCCTCGGCCTGCCGATCACCGAAGAGCTTGATGCCTGAGCCCAGCAACATCGGGATGACGGTGATCGTCAGTTCGGTGATCAGCCCAGCTCTCAGGAAGGCCTGAATGGTTCGCCCGCCATCGATAGAGAGGTGACGGTGGCCGGCTTCCGCAGTGATGTCCACGACATCATGGGGCGTGGCGTTGAGCAGGTGGACGGAATTCGGCAGTTCAGCAGGAAGACGCGTGATGGTGGTGCTGAGCACATAGACCGACGTGCTGCCGTAGGGCCAATCGGGAAAGCTGAGGACCTTATCAAAGGTGGCACGACCCATGACGATCGCATCGACCGCCTGCATGAAGTCGGCGTAGCCACAGTCTTCCCCAGCCGGTACCGCTGCGTTGGCGCGCTCGAGCCAATCGATGCTGCCGTCGTTGCGGGCGATGCACCCATCAAGACTGGTGGCGATGAAGACGGAGCACTTGGATGGATTCATCCAACCGACAGATTCGTACTCTCCTGGATCGCAGAGTTCCCGCTTCTTGCCTTCAAAAGATTGATACAGTGCTCGGTGCCTGGAAAGGCCGTACTCGTCGGCACGGGTGTCGTGGGAGCGAACCCAGTGAAGAAGGTTGTCGAGGTTCTCGTCCTGCTCCTGGCGGGAGCTGAATTTCTCGGGCTCCCAGGGTCTTGAGCGGCAGTGGGCCATGCAGACATCGACCCCAGGATTGAGAAAGATGAGTTCATCGGCACAGGCCAGGACGGGCTCCAGGATGTCCGCATAACAGCCTTCGATGATCCAGCTGTCGTGTTCTGAGATCCAGCGCTTGACAGCATCGATGCTGTCCTGAAGGGGGCGTCGTTCGGTTCCACCCTGGAACGCGACGTCATCCAGCGATAACCGGGCGGCAGGTTGCCTGGCGATCAGCTTCTTTGCCAGGGTGCTTTTGCCTGCTCCGGCGTTTCCAAGAATGATGACGTGCATGAGCAACCGATTCTCTGGTCAGGGATGCAGGGAGGGATTCAGTCGCCGGCATCCAGGGCCAGGAGCTGGCGGCGCAGCAGGCCTGCCAGGCGATCACGCTCCTCCGCCGTCGTGAACTGCTCAAGCCGTTCCCGCTCGCTGCCAAGGACCTGGGGCAGCACGGTCTCCACCAGCTGCAGGCCGCGGGCCGTGAGCCGCACCAGGACACTGCGCCGATCCATCGTCTCGCGGTGCCGCTCGACCAGGCCCTCGGCCTCCAGGCGGTCGATCCGGTTGGTCATCGCACCCGAGGACAGCATCAGCGCGCCGTAGAGCTCGGTGGGGGTGAGCTGGTGCGGCGGAAGCTGGCGCCGCAGGGTGGCCAGCACATCAAAGGACCAGGTGCTGAGCCCATGGGGGACCAGCAACGCTTCGCGCTGACGCTCCAGCAGCCGGGCGATGCGCAGGATCCGGCCCACCACGGCCAGGGAAGAGAAATCAAGGGTCGGGGACGCCTCCTGCCACTGGCTCAGGATCTGGTCGATGCGGTCGGAGGCCATGGCCCGAGGATAGCTTGACGTCGAGACAACCTGGCTCTGGCTTCGAATCAAGTCTCTTGATGTCGAGATGTCCTGCGCCAGTCTGTCCCGTCCGGCGGAGCCTGTCATTCCCGCGGCCTCGGCTATGGATGTCGCCATGGCCCTGCTGGCCGGTGCCCTGCAGCCGGTGCAGGCGGCCATGAACGCTCAGATGGCGGCGTCTCTCCAGTCGGTTCCCCTCGCCGCCCTCCTCTCCTACCTGCTGGGTTCGCTCACCCTGATCGCGCTGTTGTCCAGTCGCCTCCTGCCGGCACCCGATTGGCGAGCGATCCGGAGGGCCCCGCGCTGGAGCCTGCTGGGTGGGGTGTTCGGCGCCGGGACCATCGGCTCGAGCACCGTGGTGATCTCCCATCTCGGCGCCACCCTGACGCTCGGGCTGGTGGTGAGCGGCCAGGCGCTCGCCGGCCTTTTCATGGATCACCACGGCTGGCTGGGGGTGCGCCGCCAGCGACTCGGCGGACGGGGCTGCGCGGCCATGGCGCTGTTCCCGGCGGCCATGGCCCTGCTCACCCAGACGGGGGCTGGACGATGAGCCCCCTTTCGGCCGTGCTCTGTGCCGTCTCGGCCGGCAGTCTGCTCGCGTTGGGTGGGACCGCCAATGCGCGCCTGGGCGGCAGCCTGCGCTCCGCCGTCCGCCGCCACGATCAATTTCCTGGTGGGCGCCGCCAGCCTCGGCCTGCTGCTGGGCGGCGGGCGGCTTCCAGGCCGGCCCCCTCGCACGGCTCGCCGGGGTCCCGACCTGGTCCCTCGGCAGCGGCCTGCTCGGTGCCGTGTACGTCACCCTGATCACCCTGGTGATTCCCAGGCTCGGACTCACCGCCACCACCATGGCCGTGGTCTTCAGCCAGTTGATCGGCTCACTGCTAATCGATCACTGGGGCTGGCTGGCGGTGCTGCTGCTTCTGTTCGCCGTGGCCTTGCGCCGCAGTAACGCCATACCCTCCCGCCGCGGGCACTCCGATGGCTGACGCACCGAGCGAGCTGCGGATGGTGGTGGGCCTGGCCGTCCTTCATGTCCTTCTCCTGCCTCGCCATGGTTGACATCGGACTGACCCATATGGCTCTGCGCGTGCTTCACCGGCGCGACAGCGAAACGGGGCCACGCGTCGCCTGGATCGGCGACGGCACCCGAACCTTCGTGGTGGTGCTGATCGAGACCGCCGTGGTGGACGCGCCGCTGAGGCCGACGGGCCATCTCGCGGTGGGCTGCGCCACGCCCTAGCGGCTGCTGGAACTCTGCGAACGGGCCCGTGCCGAGGGGGTGCTGATCACAGAGCCCAGGGACGATGGCCCGCCCGTGGGGCTTTGGGCCTTCCTGCGGGATCCCGATGGCCACACCCTGGAGCTCTCCTAAGCCCAGGAGATCGGCCTGACCGCCACCCCGGTGACGCCATGACCCACGACACGGATCTGCAGTGGCTGAACGAGCCGCCGCGATGGGAGCGCGAGGCCGCCTCCGGCTGCCTGAGGATCTGGCCGGCCGGCCTCACCGACGTCTGGCAGCGCACCGACTACGGCTTCGAGGCCGACAACGGCCATGCCCTGCTGCTGGAGGTGAACGGAGATGTGCTGCTGAACGCCCGGGTGACGGCCCATCCGTGCCACCGCTACGACCAGGCCGGACTGCGGCTGCGGCTATCGCCGGCCTGCTGGATCAAGACCTCGGTGGAATTCGAACCGGACGGCCCCAACAGACTCGGCGCGGTGGTGACCAACACCCAGGCCTCCGACTGGTCGACCCAGCCCCTGGCGCGGGAGATCACGACGGTTTGGTTCCGGCTGCGCCGCGAGGGCCGGGATGTGATCGCCGACTCCGACCTGGATGGGGAGCACTGGGAGCAGCTGGGGATGGCACGGCGGCAGGAACTGGAGGAAACGGGACCGGTGAAGATCGGTCTGTTTGCCTGCAGCCCAACGGCGGCGGGTTTCCTGGCGGGATTCGATCAATGCGAATGCCATCCGGGACGGGTTGACTGAGGGGGCAGACCGCACTGGGCGGTGATCTTGATAGTCTCGATGAGTTCCGTTGAAATGCCTTGGCGACTGGAATCTTCCGCGATCGCCAGGTCGTAGATGCAGAGCTCGCTGCGCTCCTGCTCGAACCTGGGAAGGACGAAGCCGGCCAGGCCGCCAACGACTTGGCCAGCCACGAAGGCTGCGACGGCGATGAAGGTGTCGCTGGCAAGAAGCCTGGTGAGGTACGCCTCGCTGGGTTGTCGTTTGAGGTACGACTCGGGATCGTCGAAGGCGTCACTGAAGAGCCCCAACATCAAGCGGAGCGCTGGTGCATCAGAGGCGCCAGGGACTCGGATCAAACGTGCGGAGTTCACGGGATACTTGCAGGCTGCAGCTCTGTTTTTCAGCCAAACGTAAAGCGTACCGGCGGCCAAGACGACGCGAAGCATCGTTTTGGCCGTCCGAGTTGAGTGCCATGTTTGGCGTCGCACTGCAAAACCATCACCTACGAGTCCCGCAGACTAATCTGTAGTAATTACGTCGTCGATTGGGCGACGTAAGCTGAACGGTGCTGTGGGACCGTGACCAAAACGCACCATAAGCAGCGCGTGTTCTCCATCAAGCTTCAGCCATGATTCAAACTGCGACCGCAACGGGCTCACTTCGATCGGCTGGTTGATGAAGGCAGTGCGGATATTGAGTGCTGTCGCTTGCAGGGCAAAGCGTTCATAGGCGCGTCCCGTTTCGACCCACGCGGCCTTATCGTTGTGGCTTGATACGAAGACCGCCACGCCAGGTGAACTTCTGATGTTTCTTGCATCGGTCTCGGCTTGGCCTTTGGGTGTGAGCACCAACCCGATGATCAATTTTGCTAGCCAGGTCGGCAAAGCCGGTTGGCCACTGGTGCGCCCGGACAGGCCGTCGCCCTTGCTCATTGCCTCACCAGAATTGAAGCGAATCCATGAGACGAGTTCGTCTCGAAACACCCGATCAGTCAGTTGAGCGACATTTCCCCGAGTGACGTACTCAATGACCGTTTCCTTTTGTGCATCCGACAGCAACATGATGGTGCGGACATTTCGTCCTTCACCTGCATACTCCAACTTCCTAAGCTCGGATGCCGTTAGCGGGGTACCATCATAGATCATTTTTACGCACTGGCGCACGGTTATTGCTCGATAAAGATCCGTGGCACAAGCCGAGGCGACACGGTTCAGGATAACGACAACGCCTTCTTCGTCGGGGTCGAATCGAACGTCAGCCGAAAATCCCTGTGCTGCGGCAGCATGAACAATATTCTCGGCTGCGCAGCCCAAGCTCTTGAAGAGGTGACTGTCGTCCGGATCGACCGCCGTGCATCGTCGCGAGAAGTCGGGCAGGACGGTGATTGAGTCTTGTCGGACACGGAACTTCCAAGGCTGGGTATTGTGGCTGGAAGGTGCGAGCGTGGCGAACCGAATGATCTCCCTGGTATCCAACGTGCAGTCCGTCCGGACGATGCCCGGTCGACGAATGTCGCTTGCCGCTTGGTCGTACTCTTCATTCGATGCCATCGCACTTCCTCCTACGGGGCTTCGGAATCAGTCTTACCTGACGCCCAAGGCCACTCGGTATCCAATTATTCACCATTCCCAAAGATTTTATCGGAATGCAGCTGGCCGTCTCGGCCAATGATCATCACTTGAACGAAGCGTATTCGCAGTGTCACCGTCGTACCATCGGGCGAGAATGGCAATTTATCTTCCAACGCCGCGACCTGTATCGCAGAAGGTGGGTTCGGGCCGCGCACCACCGCTCTCACAATGGTTCTCCCCGGTACCTTCTCAAAGCGAATTCCCGTCACGTGACTTCCCAAAGAGGAATTAATTTCCTGTTCCAAGTTGAATCGAGTTTTCGTCTCGAAGAGTTGTTTCGCAATCGCACGACTGGAACTGACTGACAGCGAGACGGCGAGCGTCACCAGGATGACAATGCTCAGCAGATTCTGCCTTAGGAATTTTGTCATGGGTTCCCCGGAGGTGCTGGTAACGCGACGGAAACCGGTTAGCCACAGAACGACAGATGCAGAAAACTGGATCGCGACCAGATTAACAACGGCCAGTTCAAGGGCGCCAAGCGCCAGGGCGATCTCGCCGCGTGCGAGCAGAATACTCGCAGAAGCCAACGGCGGCACCAAGGCAGTCGCGATGGCAACGCCCACAAGGGCCAAGCTCAACCCATAAGAAACGGTTGCATATGCACCTGCCGCACCGCCTGCCAACGCAATCATTAGATCCAGAAAGTTGGGGACGGTCCGCACCATAATCTCGCTGGTAATGGGTATGTCCCTATGGACTATTCCAATGATGAATGCGGTAGCAAGTACCGCGACTGCTCCAGCAAGCAGTGATAACAAGCTCTTCAGTAGAATCTTTGGATCGCTGTCCACCAACGCCAATGAGACGCCTACAATAGGCCCCAATAACATAGCAACGATCATGGCGCCAATGATGACGGCTGGACTATTGGCAAACAAGCCATAGCTGGCAATCGTGGCAGCCAGGGCATTCATCAACAGGTGCGCTTTACTGAGCGAGGCTTCCTCGCGGATGTGCCCGCGTACGGTTTCGTGCCATTTGCTGTTCGGATCTGTTGTGTACAACGCTTCTTTCCTATCCTTTATCAAACTGTGGCCTCAACGCGTGAGTGGTGGAGGCCCTACGCTCAAGATCAACGGCGGACAGCAGCAATGGCTTTCTCATGCCCCTCCGCTCCCGTCTTCTGTATCTTGATGTTAGGCCACGCGGATTCACAAAGTAAGTGCAACAGGCAGCCCATCGAGCACTCCTCTTGAAAGCCTGAAAGCATCAGACTCTTCTTCAGCAAAGGGATGGACTGATGAATAGGTATCAACACCTGACAGCGGATGAGCGACATCAGATTACAGCAATGAGACGTCTTCATTCCTCCCAGGCTGAAGTTGCCAAGGCGTTATCACGCTCACCAAGCACAATCAGTCGCGAACTAAGGCGCAATGTTACTCATCACGATGGGTGGTACAGGGCTCAGAAGGCGCATGGCTATGCGACGGCACGCAGATCGAGCAGGCGTCGGGGGTCATGGTTCAGCGCCAACCAGTGGCATCACGTCGAGATCCTGCTGAAACGCAAGTGGAGCACCGAGCAGGTCAGCTTCACGTCTAAAGAGCAGGGTATCTGCAGCATCAGCCACGAGACGATCTATCGGTTCAGTCTGAAAGACAAGAAGGCTGGTGGAAATCTCTATCGATTCATGCGGATCATGCCAAAGAAGCGCAGGAAGCGCTACACCAGCAAAGATTCCAGGGGGGTGCTGAGGGGCAAGCGCCACATCTCTGAGCGTCCTGCCGAGGTCGAGCTGCTTCAGGAGCCAGGGCACTGGGAGGGAGACACTGTCATGGGTGTCGACAAGCGCTTCAGCATCTTGACTCCGGTTGAGAGGCGATCCGGTTTCGCGATCATCAAGAAACCAAAAGCTCGCACAACGCTCGAGGTCAATGCAGCTGCCATCAATGCGATAACCGAACACAGAAGAATGTTTAAAGCGATCACTTTTGACAACGGCACGGAGTTCCATGATTACAAGCAGCTTGAGTCGAAGTTCTCAGTTAATTGCTACTTTTCAACACCCTATCATTCTTGGGAGCGAGGAACGAATGAGAACCTAAACGGATTGATCAGGCAGTACGTTCCGAAAGGGGCATGCATGAAACTGTTGACTCAGGAAAGATGCGATGAGATCGCAGAGGATCTGAATACTCGGCCGCCCAAGCGACATGGATTCAAAACACCGTCAGAGTTGTACTATGCGTCTTGACCACCATTGCACCTCAACGTTTAAACTACGCCACTTCGCTGAAGAGCGGTATGCACGCTGCAGCAATCTGTTCCACGTGACGATGATCTGTACCGCAGCACCCACCCATCACATTGCAGGGCTGATTGAAAGTCTGATCAAGTCGTCCATCCCGGCCTGATCCCCGCCATGGTGAGCAGCTTGGCGATGTCGTGGGCCACCTCAGCCAGCCCAGCTCTCACCGAGTGGTGGCCGTGCAGCCC
>JBBQIH010000040.1:0-12067 GCA_038324725.1 Cyanobacteriota bacterium
CCTGGCTCTGCAGGTTCTCTTCAGCGCTGAGCACGGTCCCCCAGGGGGTCTCGCCGCCGGCGCAGTTGGCGAAGCTGCCGATGATGGCGCCCCCCAGTCCGTCGTCGTAGCCGAGCCGCTCGCGGCGGCGGAACACGGCCGTCGCCGGTCCTGAGCTGCGCAGCCGCTGGGCGGGGTCGCGCCAGCCGCTGAGGCCGGTGATGCGCCGATCGAAGTCTCCCGTCCGGCGCCGCCAGGGGCCGCCGGGCTGCCGCTCCAGCTCGATCACACCGAGGCCCAGATCGGCCATGGCCGCCTCCGCCAGCTGGCGCATGTTCTCCAGCAGGGGATCGCCCGCCGGCAGGCTGGCGGCATCCACCTGGCCGCCCCTGGCGGCCAGGGCCTCGATCACCCCCTCAAATGGCAGCGTCCCGCCCACGGCTTCGGCGTAGCCCTCCCGCCAGGCCCTGGCGCTGATGTATTCAAAATTCACCGTCAACAGGGCCCGATCCGCCGCCAGGGCCAGGAAGGAGAGGTGATCGTTGTTGAACCCGAAGCGGCCCTCGGCCACCGGATCCCCCCAGACCGCCACCACGTCGGCCCGGAAGCCGTCCGGCAGCACCAACCGGTCCTCCAGCTCGATGCGGGCATAGAGGCGCTGCTGGCTGTCCGCATCGAGTCCGTCGGTGGCCACCGGCAGGGGGGTGGGCACCACAGGGAAAGGGGTGTCCTTTGTCGTGGCTGCCGCCGCCGTTCCGGCCCCCACCGTTCTGGCTGCCGCGGAGGGCAGGGCCGCATGGGCGAAGGAACAGGCGCCGATGCCGAGCAGGGAGAGCAGATCGCGGCGATTCATCGGTTCGGTTGGCAGGAAGCGCTGCGGAGGGGCACCAACAGGGCCACGTGGTTGTCCTGTTTGGCGTTGAAATTGTCGTCCGAGGCCAGCAGCAGGCTGGCCCGGCCATCGGCCTGGGTGGGCCCCGGGGTCAGGGCCTCCCAGTTGTCTGGCGGCAGGCCGGCCGCGATCAGATCCCACTGGCGGATCGGCTCCAGCACGCCATCCGGGTCGGCCCGGCCATCGGGCAGCGGGTAGTGGGCCAGGAGGATCTGCCACTGATCGGGGGCCTGGTAGCGCCGCAGCAGGGCCAGCAGCCCTGGCGCCGGAGCGGCAGCGTCGACCACCAGCAGATCGGTCAGCCCCCAACCAGCGCCCGTGGGAATGGCCAGGCGTGCCAGGGGCAGGGCAACGGCTCCGTTGGGGCCGAGGGCCCAGCCCACCAGCCTCACCTGGCCCGGGGGATCCTGCAGCAGGGGCGATTCCGCGGCCATCAGCAGCTGATCGGCCTGGCCAGGCCGGCGCAACAGGGCCAGGGACTCCGGTCCCTGGTTGGCACCCAGACCCTTCCCCGGGGCCGGCTGCCAGTCGGGTGGCAGGGGATAGGCACGCTCCAGCTGGCCGCTGGCCCGATCAAAGACCAGCAGTTGGGCCGGTCGGTCGGTGCTGCGCCGGCCTTCACTGGCCACCCAGAGGCGGTCGCCGAGCACCACGAGCCCTTCGCCGTCGATCTCCGCCGGCAGGGGGGCCTGGGGTGAGCCTTTCAGGTCCAGCCGGAACAGCGGCCGCAGCGGCACGCGCCCCAACTTCCGCACGCCGCTCCAGGCGCTCACGCTGCCCTGGGAGTCATCGCTGAGCAGCAGGAGCGTATCGGTGTCGCTCTGGTAGCTGGCGGCAGAGAAACCTCCGGAGGGTTGGCCGTTCGCCGACCGGCGAGGCAGGCGCGCCCGGGCCGCCATCTCCCAGCCCGCCTCGCCCGGGCAGGGCAGGAGGGGGGGTGGGACGACGGGCGGCATGACCATGGTCAGATTCTCCTGTCGGCCAGGGGCGGCGGCGGCATCCGGGGACACGCGCTGGGGGCCGTTAAGGTCGAAGTCCCCTGGGGTGAGCCATGACATCCCCATCCGGAGCCCTCCCGGCCTCCGCCGGCTCTGGCGAGGACAGCGGCAAGCGCCTGGCGGTACTCATTGATGCCGATAACGCCCGGGCGGCGGTGATCGAGGCGGTGCTGGAGGAAGTGGCCCGCTTCGGGGAGGCGATCGTGCGGCGCATCTACGGCGATTTCACCTCCACGCAGAGCGCTTCCTGGAAGGGATTACTGAACAAGTTCTCGATCAAGCCGATGCAGCAGTTTGCCTACACCGTGGGCAAGAACGCCACCGACAGCACGATGATCATCGACGCGATGGATCTGCTGTACACCCGCCGCTTCGATGGCTTCTGCCTGGTGACCAGCGACAGCGATTTCACCGGCCTGGCCGTGCGCCTGCGGGAGGAGGGACTGCTGGTGTACGGCTTCGGTGAGGAAAAGACCCCGGCGGCCTTCCGCAACGCCTGCCATAAGTTCCTGTTCACCGAAGTGCTGCGGACCGCCGCCCGCCATGGGGAGGATGCCGCTGCCGCCCAGAGCGCCCGCCGGCCACCGGAGAGTGATCCCCCCGCCGGCGGGCATCCAGTGATCCCCGCCGATGTCCTGATGGAGGCCCTCGACCGCTCGGTGGATGAATCGGGCTGGACCCAGCTGGGTACCTTCGGCAGCTACCTGCAGAAGATCCAGCCCGACTTCGACACCCGGCTCTACGGCTTCCGCAAGCTCTCGGATCTGGTGCGGGGCTGTCCCTCCCTGTTCGTGATGGAGGAACGGGAGGCCCCGAGCGGCAACCGCACGATCGTCTACGTGCGGGCCCGGGAGGACGACTGAGGTTTGCCAGTGCTGGACACCCTTCACCGACCGATCTCGACCATCGCCCGCCGGGCGGTGGCCTGTCTTGATGGCCGGCAGACGGTGTCCCAGGCGCTGGCCAGCCTGCGGCACCGCGACATTGCCGATCGGATCGTCTACTTCTACGTGCTCGACGCCGAGCAGCGCCTGATCGGCGTGTTGCCCCTGCGGCGGCTGCTGTCTGCCGCGGAGGAAACACCGGTGGCGGCGCTCATGGTGCGCCGCCCGGTCACCATCCCGGAGCATGCCTCGATCCTGGAGGCCCACGAGGCCTTCGCCGGTCACCGCTTCCTGGCCCTGCCCGTGGTGAACGACCACCACCACGTGGTTGGGGTGGTCGACGTGTCGATGTTCAGCGAGGAGGACTTCCTGCCCGACCAGCCGGCCCAGGCGGCGGCCCTGTTCGAGGCCCTGGGCTTCCGCGTGTCCCAGGTGCGCGGCGCCTCGCCGTTGCGGGCCTTCCGTTTCCGCTTCCCCTGGCTGCTGGCCACCATTGCCAGCGGCCTGGCCTGCGCCGTGCTGGTGAGTGTTTTCCAGCTCACCCTGGCCAACAGCATCGCCCTGGCCTTCTTCCTCACGCTCGTGCTGGCCCTCGGGGAAAGCGTCAGCATCCAGAGCATGACGGTGTCGATCCAGTCGCTGCAGCTGTCGCCGCCCACCTGGCGCTGGTACCGCGCCAGCCTGCGGCGGGAGCTGACCACGGCCCTGCTGCTGGGCAGTGCCTGCGCCGCCCTCGTGGCCCTGGTGCTGGTGCTGTGGCTCGGTCCAGGGCCGGCGGCCCTGATCGTGTCCGCCACGATCGTGCTCAGTGTGGCGGCGGCCTGCTTCTACGGCCTCACGATTCCCGCCCTGTTCCACGCCCTGCGGCTCGATCCCAGGATCGCCTCCGGTCCGCTCACCCTGGCGGCGGCCGACATCACTGCGATCGCGCTCTACTTCGGCCTGGCCAGCAGACTGCTCTGAGCCAAGCAACGATGTCCTCTGCCATGACCCTGCGGCGCCGGGCGGCCTTCAGCGATGGAGATCAGGGTGGCAATCCCGCCGGCGTCGTGATCGCTGAGAAGTTGCCTGAGGTCAGCCAGATGCAGTCCATCGCCGCGGCGGTGGGCTACTCGGAAACGGTCTTTGCCGCCCCGCAGGGAAAAGGCTGGCGGGTGCGCTACTTCTCCCCGGCCGTCGAGGTGCCCTTCTGCGGCCATGCCACCGTCGCCCTCGGGGCTGCCTTGGCGGAGCGCTGCGGCGATGGGGTGTTCCCGCTGACGCTGAATCAGGCTGAGATCACGGTGGAGGGCCGGCGGCAGGGGGAGCGCTGGAGCGCCGCCCTGCAGTCGCCCCCCACCCACCAGCGCCCCGTGGCGCCAGATCTTCTCGCGGCCGGCCTGGAGCTGTTCGGCTACGGGCCGTTGGATCTGGATCCGGCCCTGCCACCGGCCGTCGTCCATGGCGGCGCCGACCATCTGCTGCTGGCCCTGCGCCGCCGCGAGGACCTGGCCGCCATGCGGTATGCGATGGAGGATGGTGCCCGGCTGATGGCGGCGGCGGGGCTGCTGACGCTGCTGCTGGTCTGGGCGGAGGGGGGCCAGAGGTTCCACAGCCGCAATGCCTTCGCCATCGGCGGCGTCTACGAGGATCCGGCCACGGGCGCCGCCACGGCCGCCCTGGCCGGCTACCTGCAGAGCCTCGGCTGGCCCCACGGCGGCAGGATCGCGGTGGTGCAGGGGCAGGACATGGGCTGCCGCTCCCTGCTGGATGCCGAGATCCCGGCGCAATCGGGTGGCTCCATCCGGGTGGCGGGGCAGGTGCGCTCCCTGGAGAATTGACTCAGGAGGCTTTCTCGAGCCGCTTGACGATCCAGCCCATCAACACCAGCGAACCCAGCAACGTCGCGAGCAGGGCGATGGTCATGGAACCGGGTGCATGGTCGTCGCATTATGACCACAGGCCCCGCTGTCCTGGCCCGAGCTGTGAACAGCCATCCCGAGCTGGTCTTCGTCTACGGCACCCTCAAGCGCGGTCATGGCAACCACCACTGGCTGGCTGAGGCGTCCTTCCAGGGGGAGGCGGTTCTCCCGGACGTGGTGCTCCATGACCTGGGCCCCTTTCCGATGGCCGTCCCCGGGGAGGGGTTGGTGCGGGGTGAGGTGTACGCCGTGGACGCCGCCGGCCTGGCCCGGCTCGATCGCCTCGAGGGCTATCCCCGCCTCTACGACCGACGGCCCCTGCCCCTGGTTGATGGCCGCCACGCCTGGGTGTATCTGGGCCGGCCGCACCAGGTGCGCCACGTGTCCGCCATCGCCGATGGCTGCTGGGTGGGTCCGGCGCCGGGAGCCGCCGTGCGCCGCAGCCGGATGGGCCTGGCCGTGCTGGTGTTCCTGGGCGGGGCCACGCTGTTGGCGGCTGTGCTTCCTCCCTCCGCCTTGGCCCTCGACACCCTCGCCAGCTGCAACGCCTGGCGCGGCAGCCGCGGCACGGCACGGATCCTGCTGGGCAACAGCATCGGCGCCGCCCTCTACCTCACCAAACAGCATCGGCTGCAGGAAAGCCCCGCGGATGCCCCCGTGGCCCTCTACAGCGACAGCGACCTGCAGCGGGCCTGCGGGGGCCGTTAACCCGCCGCCACCAGCCACCGGCCGCCCGCCCCCAGCCCCAGCGCCAGCCAGCCCAGGGCCAGCCAGCCCCAGCGCAAGGGCTGCAGCAACCGCCGCAGCAGCACCACCGAACCCGCCACGCCCACGGCCACCACCAGGCTCTGGCAGAAGGCGATCACGTGGCCGTCGGCGCTCCAGGCCGGCAACCACCCTGGCGCCTCCGGCCACCAGGGGGCCACGCTCACCGGCAGCACCAGCCCCGCCTCCGCCATGCCCAGGGGCAGATGGTCGGCCAGCATCAGGGCCCACAGCAGCGGAAGCAGGGCGTAGAGGGACAGTCGCAATCGGGACGCGGCCACCTCCGGACGGCGTCCCCAGCCGCGCAGTTGGCGCACCAGCAGGAAGGCCGCCGCCGGCAGGGCCAGGGCCAGGGCCGCGAAGGCCAGCCGCGGCAGCAATGGGCCCGTCACCAGGCTTTCCGGCGCCAGGGCCACCCCACCCAGCAACCGCTGCCAGTGGTGCAGGCACACCCCACCGGCCAGCACCAGGATCAGGCCCGCCTCCCCGGCGGGCGGGTCCATGTCGCGCTGCAGATCGGCGCCGGGCGGCCGCAACCGCAGCTGCACCGAGCGGTGCGGGCAGGCCTGGGCGCAGGTGAGGCAGAGCACACAATTGCGGTTGTCGGCCAGGTAGGCCGGATGGGTGCCCAGCGGACACCCTTCAGTGGCCATGCCCTCCCCTTCGGCGGGGCCCCCCTTGAAGCAGGCGAAGCTGCTGCAGCTGCCGATGCAGGTGCCCGCCTGAGCCCGCAGCTCACTGATCGCCAGCTTGGCGAACAGCGCGTTCATCCCCCCCACCGGACACAGATAGCGGCACCAGAAGCGCTTCTCGAAGCGCAGCGAACCGATCACCGCACCGGCGGTGATCAGCAGCAGCAGGCAGCTGCTCAGCCAGGCGGTGTTCTCCAGGTTCCACACCGCCTCCCACAGCAGGATCGCCGCGAAGCCGGCCGCCAGCAGCGGTGCCGCCCAGTCGTCGCTTTCGCCCCGCGGCCAGCGCGCCGGCTGCCAGCCCAGCGCCCTCACCGTCCGCTGCACGATCTCGCCCCACACCATGAACGGGCAGAAGGAGCACCACAGCCGCCCCACCAGGGGGTAGGTCAGCAGAATCAGCGGCCACCACCAGGCCCAGAACAGGTTCAAAGTGCCGTTGTGGGCCCGGTCCTGGGGACCGAGCCAGAGCCAGAGGTTCACCAGCACGAACACCCAGCTCACCAGGCCGAACAGCAGAGCGTTCCAGAGGCGAGGCGAACGCATCGCGTCCCGCAGCTGGGGTTTCCAGCGCCAGAGATCGAAGCGGGCCCTCTGCTGGCGCCGCCCGGTCCAGAAGACCTCATCGGGCAGGACGGCAGGACGGCCGGGAGAGCACTGGCGCAGGGCCCGCTCGATCACCAGGCTGAGCTCCCGGATGTTGCCGGGGAAGTCGTGGATCTGGAGCCGCTTGACCAGACCTTCGCTCACCGCGGGGGGCGTGGCCCACCCCAGGCTGCGGGCCTTCTGGCGCACCCCATAACGCAGCCATTCGCCCAGGTCCTGGCGCCGCACCCGCAGGGGCGGCACCCGGATGTGGCGGCAGCAGGCATCGAAGTCGGGAGCCGTGGCCTCGGCGGTGAGGAACAGCCGTCCCGGGAAAGGGTGTTCGCTGCCGTCGTCCAGGGAGATCCAGCGACCGCTGCGGGCCAGCTCCAGCAGGGCTCGCCGCAGCTGCGGATCGGCCTTGTCGATCTGATCGAGCAACAGGCCACCGGCGCCGAGGCAGTCGAGCAGGGTGAGGCCATCGGCCCCGGCCGCGAACAGCTCGGCCCCATCGGCCCGCAGCAGGGCACAGTTGAGCTGCACCAACAGCTGCTTGCGGGCCGCGGAGCCGTAATGGATCAGGGCAGCGACGTTGTCCTTCTCCAGCCCCGGTTCGCCGCTGATCAGCATGGGGCTGCCAGCGGCATCGGCGGCGGCGTCGCGGATCGCCTCCCGCAGCTTCTGGGCGTAACGACTGCTGCCGACGACACCACGCCGGGCCCGGCCCAGCAGGAAGGGCGCCAACCGCAGCAGGCAGGCCTTCGTGGTCGCGGCTGCATCCGGCTGGGGGGACGTCATCGGGGAGCGCCTCGCTGAAGGGATTCTGGGCGGAGAGAATGGCAGCGTTCCGCTTCGCCCTTCGATCGCGCCATGTCCGTCACCCTTTACGGCGCCCCGAAGCCGCCGGCGTGAACGCTCCTGCCGCCGCGGCTTTCCCCTGGCGGAGCCACCGCCTGGAACTGCTGGCCGAGAAAGCCGTCTGGGATCCGGAGCAGGGGCTGCTGCTGGTGGCGGATCTGCACCTGGGCAAGGCGGAATCCTTTCAGTGCCAGGGCATCCCGTTGCCCAGCGATGGCGATGCCGCCACGCTCAATGCCCTGCTGGCGGTGGCCCACCGGCTCCAGCCCCGCCAGGTGGTGGTGCTCGGCGACCTGATCCACCACCGCCTTGGCCTCACCGAGGAACTGCGCCAGAAGCTGGCGGCCCTGCCTTCCCTGCTGGGCTGTCCCCTGAGGCTGATCGGCGGCAATCACGAACGCGGTAGTTGGCTGGAGGGCCTGGTCCAGGAGCCCTCCCTGGCCATGGGCCCGATGTGGCTGAGCCATGCCCCTGAGCCCCGAGCAGGCAGGCTGAATGTCTGCGGCCATCGCCATCCGGTGGCCCTGGTGGGCCGTGGCGCCGACCGGCTGCGGTTGCCGTGCTTCGCCTACGACCAGACATTGGAGCAGCTGGTGCTGCCATCCTTCGGCGCCTTGACGGGAGGCCACCCCTGCCCACCGGGTGAGGCGCTCTGGCTGGTGGCCGAGGGCGCCATCGTTGCCTGGAACCCTTCTCGCCAGCTCCCGAGAGCCCGGAGGCGGGCCGCCTGATCTGGAACGTTCAGCTTTCGGCGGCCAGGGCCCGCACCACGTCGCCGCGGGTGAGCACCCCCACCAGGGCCTCCTGGTCGTCGAGCACGAACAGGCGCTGGGTGCCCCGGTCGTGCAGCTGGCGGGCCGCCTGGGGCAGGGGTGTGCTGGCGGGGCAGCTGTGGGGCTGCGAGCCCATCACGTCGCCCACGGTGCTTCCGAGCACCTGGTGCACCTGCTTGTCCCAGTCGAGCGGGTTGCGCAGGTAGATGACGGCATCGAGCAGCATCACGTAGGGCCCGGCATCGAAGCCGCTTTCGCGCACCATCAGGTCCTGCTCACTGAGCTCGCCCACCAGCGCCCCCAGCTCATCAAGCACTGGCAGGCCGCTGACGTGGTGGTCGCTCATCAGCTGCACGGCCTCCTGCAGGGGAGTGGTGGTGGTGACACTCAGCACGGGGCTGGACATCACCTCGGCCACGCTGCGCTCGACGACCATGCGGATCTCCTCGGTGATGGCATTCTGCTGGTGAACGGGACCCTGCCCTGAGACGCCTGGCCGACCTGCTGACGCTTGCCCGGGCCGTGCTGGGGTTGCCCCTGCTGCTGGCCCTGGCCGGCGGCCGGCCCGCCCTGGCCTGGGGGCTGCTGCTGCTGGGCGGCCTCAGCGACTGGGCCGATGGTGCCCTGGCCCGTCGGGCCGGCGGCGGGTCGGTGTGGGGGGCGCGACTCGATCCCCTCACCGACAAGATCCTGATCAGCGCCCCGCTGCTGTGGCTGGCCCATACGGGCGGTCTGCCCCTGTGGGCGGTGTGGCTGCTGCTGGCCCGGGAGCTGCTGATCTCCGGCTGGCGTGCCGGCCAGGGCAGCGGCGGCCCCGCCTCCCTGGGGGGCAAGGCCAAGACGATCCTGCAGTTCGTTTCCCTGCTGCTGCTGCTCTGGCCACCGGCCTGGGGCCTGGGCCAGGGCGCACCCCTGGTGGGCGTGCTCCATGGAGCAGGCTGGTGGCTGTTCTGGCCGTCATTGCTGCTGGCGCTCGGCTCCGCCCTGGGCTATCTGCGAGCCGATGCGAGGGCCTGACCGGGCCACGCCGCCTTCGATGACAGAAAGGACCCCAAAGACCTATGGCTAAGTGACGACCTGCAGGCCCTGTTTCTGTTCATACATCGTGGAGACCTGAAGCCGTTGGTTGACCATCGTATTGACTTGAATCCATGGCTTTTCGAGATTGACACGAACAAACTCGACATGGTGGGCCGTGAGGTCGGCATCAGAACGGAGTTCACCAATCAATTTGTCCTGCTCAACTCTGAATCCAAAGCAGACACGAAAAGGGTGGGGGTTGTGAAGTCGCAAATCCTTGAATCCCCATACCACCGTGGCGTCGGCGCCCAACGGCGTGAAGCGTTGATCCTCCTCGTAGATATCCAGGCTGTGGGAATGGCGTTCCAGCACGGACAATCCACCCAGCAAGGCCAGGTGATACACCATCGAAGACAGCTGGCAGATTCCACCGCCGGTCTGGGCAGCAAGCTTGCCGTTGACGATGTTTCGTCCCGGAAGGAATCCATTGGCCGCAGTGGGACGGCTGACACGATGCCAGAACGACCAGTTCTTATGGATGCCGATCAGGCCAGCATCAAGCAAGGAGGCGCCTCGGATGATATTGGCGAGCTTGTTATCAAAAAAGTCACTTGGCATGATTGGCTGGGTCATGCCAAGCGATGACTTCTGATCCAAGACGGCAAGGGTTCTGTCAAACGAGATCCCGTTCAAGCGATCATTGCCCAAGCGCCAGAAATGGCGGATTTCCTGACGCATTCTGAGTGGTAATCGTCGTCTCATGACAACATCTCGTCTTCAATCGATTGCGTGAACTCCACAGTGATTGGAGAGCCTGGTCTTGATCGGCATGACCATGGACCCGTGTCCAGTTTCATGCAGCAGAATCATGCCTGGGGGGCCTGGGCGCCTGGGGGGGGGCGATCAAAACAGGGCAGGGAAAATGCCCAATAGGGGGCAGTTTGACCAGCACCGTATGGGCAAACTTCCATTTCCGCAACACATCGTCAGCAGCGCGGCGGCAGGGGCGTCGCCTCGGCCCTTCCGGTAATCCCTGACTTCACCCCAGCAGCGCCGCATCAGCGCCGAAATCTGGGCTGCCGGCAGGGCGCAGGGCGTAATCATTGGCGTAGCTGTCGGCCAGGGTGGCCTGCAGGTCGAAGGCTGGTTCCCAGGCCAGCTCCCGCCGCACCCGGTGGGTGTCGGTGAGGAAGTGGGCCAGGCGCAGCGGGAAGGCCTTGCGGGCTTTTTTGTCGAGGCCGGCGGGATCGAAGCTGCGGATCTCCACCGCCTCCGGATCGGTGCCGCAGGCGCGGGCGGCGGCGGCCACCAGACCCCGGAAGCTGATGCCCTGGGAGCCGGTGCAGTTGTAGATGCGGTTGGCGGCGGCCTCCACCTCGATGCAGCGGGCCATGGCCGCGGCCAGGTCGCCCACGTGCCCCAGCTGGGTGATGGTGCTGCCGTCGCCGGGGAGGGGCACCGGCCGGCCGTGGACGATCCGATCGAAGAACCAGCTCTCCACCGGGTTGTAGTTGCCTGGACCGACGATGTAGGTGGGCCGGAAGCTGGTGAAGGGAATGCCCTCCTGGCGCAGCCAGGCCTCTGTTTCCAGTTTGCCGGCGTGGCGGCTCCGCGGGTCGGTGGGGGAGTCTTCGTCGAGAGGCCACAGCTCGCTGTCGGCGTACACACCGGCCGAGCTCACGTACACAAGCCGGTGGGAGGGGGGGCCGGTGCGGGCGATCACCTGTCGGGTGTCCTCCAGGGTGCGGCCGGAGCTGTCGACGATCACATCGAAGGGGCGATCCTGCAGGACCGCAAGACCTTCGGCGTTGCTGCGGTCGCCCTGCAGATGCTCAATTCCCTCCGGCAGGGGCTGGCGCCCGCGGGTGAACAGGCTGAGCTGGTGGCCGGCGGCCAGAAGGCGGCTGACCAGGGGGCGACCCACGAAGCGGGTGCCGCCCATCACCAGGATCCTCATCGCCATGCCGCGTTGGTGAGCGCCATTCAAGCGGCCGGCCGGGATCAGGGGCCGCAGGGCAGCGGCAGGCCCAGGCGCTCGAAGGGCAGGGGCAGCAGTTCCAGCACCACCGTTCCCGGGGGGCCTGCGCTGGTGCCCTCGGTCCCCGGCAGCGGCACTGGCCGGTAGGTACGGCCATCGAAACGCAGCTCCTTCAGCCCATCGGGGGCGCCGTGCAGGCTGGCGGGCAGGGTGAGATCCAGCCAGCCGCGGTGGCGGTTGCTGATGACCTTCAGGGGCGACTGGAACAGACCGCTCTCCGCCACCAGCTCCAGCACACCGTCGACGTCACGGAACACCAGCAGGCTGCAGCCGCCGCTGGCACAGGCGTAGGAGCCCACCACCACCGCCACGGTCTCCAGCCGGCCGTCGCCGTCGAGATCGATGCGGTTGTGCAGGTAGCGCAGGGGCCCCACATCAGCGCAGACGGGGCGCTGGGCCGTGGCTCGGGCCTGCTCCCACTCGGTCTGTTCGGGATCGCCGGCCGCCGCCGGGCTGGCGGCCACCGGGCCGGCAAACAAGCGAGCACGCAGCGCCGCCTCCAGGCGGGCATCGGGACGGTTGATCGGTGGAATCACCGAACCCGGCGGTGCCAGGGGGGGTGGCCTGTCGCGGGGATCCGGGCCGTCAGGGCCGTGCTGGGAGCGTGGTGGCGGCTGTGGCGCCGCCAGCGGAGGGGGGGCCAGGGGCTGGGCCAGGGCTGGGCTGCAGCAGCCGATCAACA
>JBBQIH010000041.1:0-12013 GCA_038324725.1 Cyanobacteriota bacterium
CTTTGATCCAGCCGTCGCCGGTCTCCGCTCCAGCCGCAGGCAGCGCGATCGTGCTGGTCAGCAACGGCCCGGGCGAACTGAGCACCTGGGTGCGTCCGCTGGCGGAGCAGCTCCATGGTCTGGAGCCCCTGCGGCCCCACGACCCCGCCGCCAGCTGCAGTCTGCGGCTGGTGCTGGTCCCCTGCCCCAACGCCACCGGAACCGAGCATCGGGTGGCCGAGGGCTGGGGCCTGTTCGATCGGGTGCTGCCGGCCACCCGCTTCTGGTGGCTGCTGCTGCGGCCCCGCCGCCACGGACCCTGGCCCGAGCGGGGGGTGGTGGTCTTCCTCGGTGGTGACCAGTTCTGGACCGTGCTGCTCTCGGCCCGGCTGGGCTACCGCCACCTCACCTATGCCGAGTGGGTGGCCCGCTGGCCCCGCTGGAACGACCGCATCGCCGTGATGGGACCCGCCGCCGCCGGCCGCCTGGCGCCCCGCTGGCGGGCGCGGGCCACGGTGGTGGGGGACCTGATGGCGGACCTTTCGGCCCTGGCGCGCCAGGACGATCCCCTGCCCGCCGGAGACTGGGTGGCCCTGCTGCCCGGCTCGAAGCGGGCCAAGTTGCTGGTGGGGGTGCCGTTCCTGCTCGAAACCGCCGACCGGCTGGCGGCCTTGCGGCCCGGCTGCCGCTTCCTGCTGCCGGTGGCGCCCACCACTTCGGTGCGGGAACTGCTGGCCTACGGCGGGCCGTCCAATCCGCTGAACCGACGCCAGGGGGCCGGCGAGCCCCATCACCAGGGCGATGAGCTGGTCACGGCGGCTGGCACGCGCATCCTGCTGCTGGTGCAGCATCCCGCCCACGCCGCCCTGAGCCAGTGCGCCCTGGCGCTCACCACGGTGGGGGCCAACACCGCCGAGCTGGGGGCCCTGGCGGTGCCGATGATCGTGTTGGTGCCCACCCAGCACCTGGCGGTGATGCAGGCCTGGGATGGCTGGCTGGGGCTGGTGGCCCGGTTGCCCCTGCTGCGGCGCCTGGTGGGGGTGGCCCTCACCGCCTGGCGCATGCGCCACCGGGGCTTCCTGGCCTGGCCCAACATCTCCGCCGGCCGTGCCGTGGTGCCGGAACGGGTGGGACCGATCGAACCGGCCCAGATCGCCGCCGAGGCGGCCGACTGGCTGGAGCATCCCGAACGGCTCGCGGCCATGGCCAGCGACCTGCGCAGCCTGCGGGGCGCGCCGGGGGCCGTGGCGGCCGTGGCCGCCATGGTGCGGGGCCTGCTGCCGCCGCAGGAACCCTCCGGGCGGCCGTTGCGATCTGGATAGGATTTCTTCAACCATTGCCCCACGTGGGGTTCGCGACCATGCAGCCGAGCGATTCCAGCCCCCTCCAGAGCGTTGACACTGCCGACTGGCGGGCCCAGCTGACCCCCGAGCAGTACCGGGTGGCCCGCGAGGGGGGCACCGAACGGGCCTTCACCGGTGCCTACTGGAACAACAAGGCCACGGGGATGTACCACTGCGTCTGCTGCGGCAGCGAGCTGTTCAGCTCCGCCACCAAGTTCGATTCCGGCACTGGCTGGCCCAGCTTCTGGGAGGGCGTCGGTGCCGGGGCGATCACCACCCACACCGACTCCACCCACGGCATGGCGCGCACCGAGATCCGTTGCGCCCGCTGTGACGCCCACCTCGGCCATGTCTTCAACGACGGACCGGCCCCCAGCGGTCAGCGCTACTGCGTCAATTCGGCGTCGCTGCGCTTCGCGGAGGGCTGAGGCCACCCCCCGGCGGTTTCACCAGGGATCGTCGAGGATTTCAGGCTCCACATCCACTGGCTCCTTCGGCCGCGGGGCCGGTGCCTGGGGACGCTCCGCCCGCAGCGGCTCGCGTCCGCGCGCGGGCTCTTCGAAGTCCCGCGCCGGCATAGCGGTGGGGGCGGCGTAGGGCTCCGGCTCGAAACCGCGTTCCTGGTCGTAGCGCTCCTCTTCGTAGCGGTTGTCGTACCGGGCAGGGTTGCGCTCACTCTCCCGGCCGTCGGTGTCGGAGGCGTAGGACTCGCGGGCGTAGGAGTCGGCCGGTGCCTGGCGGGATTCGGGGCGCTGGCGCGGCTCCGGGAGGTCGTCGTCGAGGTAGCGGCGCTGGCGCAGGGGCTCCCGTTCGCGCCGTTCCTCCAGTTCGACGTATTCCAGCTCCTCGGCGGGCTGGAAGCTGCGGCTGGCGGCCGGCTGGATGCGGCGTTGCTCCTGGGCGGTGGGTTGGCCGGCGGGCAGCTGGTTCTCGGCGGGCACGGCGCCGGAGCGGAAGCGATCCCGCTCCTCCTGCTCCCAGCTGGCGCCACCGATGCCGAGCTTCTCCAGCAGGCCGGTGCCGAGTTGTTTGAGTTTCTCTTCGGCTCCCTCGTAAACGATGATCCGGTCCGGGCCGCTGCTGACCACCTCCCCCACCGGCATTTCCCAGGTGCTGAGCACCCCTTCCCCCAGCAGGGGAACGCCGAGGGCCCCGATCACCAGGGTGGTGAGCTCACCGGTTTCGATGTCGAAGCTGAAGCCGAGCACGCGGCCGAGCTGCTCGCCCGATTCCGTGATCACCTGGCAGTTGATGACCTTGCTGTAACGCTCGGGGTTGAACCCCTCGGCCAGGGAATCGACCGAATCCACCAGGATCACATCCCCCACCTGGCGGATGCGGTCCAGCGGCATCCAGCGGGGCAGGCCCGGCAGGAAACGGGTGAGGGGGTTATCGCGCAGGCCCAGGGCCACCACCTCGCGCCGGTCGATGTCGACCACCACCTCACCGACGACGCCCAGCCGCCGGCCGGTGTCCCGGGTGATCACCTGGGTGCCCATCAATTCGGAGCGCAGCCAGAGGCGGTCGCTGCTGGCGGCGGGCTCGGAGGAGGGGGGAATCGGGGAAGTCAAATCCGGAGATCGGGGCTGGACGGCAGGGGGGACGGGAGCGACTTCACGGCCTGGAACAGCCTGGTCGGCCCATTGTGGCCCACGCGGTCGGCTCAGGCCGCCGGCGGCAAACCGACCACCTGGGTGTGGGAGCCGCGGGCCTGGGTGACGCCGATGGTGCGGGTGGCCGCGGCGATCATCGGCCGGCGATGACTGACCACCATGAACTGGGCCTGGTCGGCCTGGGCGGCGATCAGGGCGGCCAGGCGCTCCACGTTCACCCCGTCGAGGAAGCTGTCCACCTCGTCGAGGGCATAGAAGGGCGAGGGGCGGAAGCGCTGCAGGGCGAACAGGAAGCTCAGGGCGGTCAGGGATTTCTCACCTCCCGACATCGAGGCCAGCCGCCGCACCGCCTTGCCCTTGGGGTGGGCCACCAGGGTCAGGCCGCCTTCCAGGGGCTGCTCGGGGTTCTCCAGCTGCAGGTGTCCCTCGCCATCGGAGAGGCCGGCGAAGATGGTCTGAAAATGGCCGTCCACGGCTTTGAAGGCCTCCATGAAGGCCTCCTGGCGCAGGGTGGCCACCGTTTCGATCCGCAGCAGCAGTTCCTCCCGCTCCTTGCTGAGCACCTCCAGCCGGTCGTCCAGGTCGGCCAGCCGCTGCTCCAGCTGCTCGAGCTCCTCAAGGGCGAGCATGTTGACCGGCTCGAGGGCCTCCATGCGCTGCTGCAGCTGGCGCAGGCTCTGCTGCAGCGCCTCCAGGCCCCCCTTGCGCACCTCCTCGGGCAGCTCGGGCCGGGGCTCGGGCAGCTCCCGTTGCATCTGGGCCAGCCGCAGGCCGTGACTGCGCTGCTCTTCGGCCAGGGCCAGCCGCTCCTCCTGGCGCCGCTGCAGCTCCCACTTGCGCTGCTGCAGGGCCTGGCGCTGGCCGGCCAGGTGGGCTTCGGCCCCGTCGCGGGCCCGACGCCGTTCGCCGAAGCGGGTCTGCAGGTCGCTCTGCTGCCGCTCCAGCACGGCACGGCGCTCCTGCTCGGTCTGCTGCCGCTCCTTCCAGAGCTGGCGTTCCCCCACCAGGGCCTGCACCGCCTCCACCAGCCGCCGTTCCTCCCCGGCGAGGGCCTCCAGCTGGCTGCCCAGCCGCTCCGCCCCCAGGGACCGCTCCCGCCGCTCCGCCTCCAGGACATCCCGCTGGCGCCGGGCCTCCACCAGGGCCTGGTCGGCCCGCTCCAGCTCGCTCTGCAGCCCCTGCCAGCGGGCGCTGTCGTGGTTGCCGCTGGCGGCGCGCTCGGCCTCCTCCAGTTCCGCCAGGGCCTGGCGCAGGGGGGGCAGCGTCTGCTCGAGGGTCTGCATCCGGCGGCCATCGGCCTGATGGGCCCCCTGCAGTTGCTGCAGCCGGCTGCTCACCTGGTCGCGGCGCTGCTGCCGTGGCGCCAGGGCGCGCTCGGCGGCGCTGCGTTCGGCCTGGAGGGCGGCCTGGCGCTGCTGCAGCTCCAGCAGGACCGGCCGGGCCTCCTCCAGGGCCCGGCCCAGCTCGGCTTCGCGGCGGCGGCAAGCCAACAGGCTCTCCCCCAGCTCCAGCAGCCGCTGCCGCAGTGGCTCAGCCTCATCGCCTTCGCTGCTGCGGCCGAAGCCCAGCTGGCCGGAGCGCTGCTGCAGGCTGCCGCCGGTCATGGCGCCGCTCTTTTCGAGCAGTTCGCCCTCCAGCGTCACGGCGCGGCAGCGGCCCAGTTCCCGGCGGGCGTCGGAGAGGCTGGCGAACACCAGCGTGTCGCCGAAGACGTAGCGGAAGACATCGGCGTAAACGGGCTCATGGCGGATCAGATCCACCGCACGCCCCACCAGCCCGTCGGCACTGGCGCCAGGGTTGCCCCGTTGCAGAGCGGCCCCCGCTGAGCCGCCCCCACCGCCGCCACGGATGCGGTTGAGGGGCAGGAAGGTGAGCCGTCCGGCGCGGCGGCTCTTGAGCAGCTCGATCGCCCGGGCGGCGATGCGGTCGTCCTCCACCACCACCTGGGCCAGCCGCCCGCCGGCCGCCACCTCCAGGGCCACCCGTAGCCGCTCCTCCACCTCGCCCAGCTGGGCCACCGAGCCGTGGATCCCCTCCAGCCCCGCCTCCAGCAGCAGGCGCAGGGCGCCGGTGCCGCGGCTCTCCTGCAGGGTTTCGCGGCGGCTGTCGAGGCGGGCGATCTCCCGCTCCAGGCTGGTCTGCTCCTGCTCCAGCCGCGCTCGGGTGCGCTGCTGCAGCGCCAGGGCTTCGGCCAGCTCCTGGGCCTGCCGCTGGCGATTCCCCAGGCCGGCCAGCAAGGCGCGCTCCTGCTCCACCAGGACCGCCAGGGCGGCGGCGCCCTCCGCCTGGGCCACGTCCTCGTGCTGCTCTTCGCCGCCGAGTTCCTGGAGCCGCTCGGAGGCCTGCCGCAGCCGTTCCTCCAGCTGTTGCCGCTCGGCCAGCAGGGGCGCGAGCTGGTCCTGCAGTTCCTGGCGCCGGCGGCTGCGGCCCTGCTGCTCCTCCAGCCAGCTGCCGGAGCGCCCGGCCACCTCTCCGAGCCGCCGGCGGGACAGCTCCACCGCCGCCTCGGCCTCGCGGCAGAGGGCTTCGGCATGGGCGATGGCGCCGTCGTCGGCCTGGCTGTCGAGGGCCTGGCGCTGTTGGCGCAACCCGGCCTGGTTCTGCTGCAGCTCCTGGCGACGGCGCTGCAGGTCCTCGGCCTGCTGGCCGTGGCGTTCCGCCTGGCGGGCCAGCTCGCGGCCGCTGGTCTCCAGGCCGGCCAGTTCGGCCTGCACCGCCAGCAACTGGTCTTCGCCCAGGGTCTTGACCTCCGCCTGCAGCCGCTCGAGGGCGGCGGCGGCGCTGACCACCTCGGCTTCGGTGGCGACGATCGCTTCGCGCTCCTGCTCCTGCTGACGGTCGAGGTTTTCCAGGCGGCCGGCCAGGGCCAGGCCGTGGGCGCGGGCCTCCTCCCAGGCCAGCACCTGCTCCTGCAGGCGCCCATGGTGCAACCGTTCGCGCAGCTCCTGGTAAGTGCGGGCCTTGGCGCAGTCGCGTTCGAGCTTCTGGCGTGTCGCCAGCAGTTCCTGCTCAACGATGCGGCAGCGCTCCTGCCGTTCGACCACTTCATCGAGCTTGCCCCGGCTCTGCTCGATGCGGGAGTCGAACAGGGCCACGCCGGCCAGCTCGTCGATGATGCCGCGCCGGTCGCGGGCGCTCATCGACACGATGCGGGTGACGTCGCCCTGCATGACGACGTTGCTGCCCTCGGGGTCGACCCGCAGGCGCCGCAGCTGGGTCTGCAGCTGCTGCAGGTTGCAGGTCACCCCATCGGCGCTGAAGCTGCTGCTGTAAGTGCCGCCGGGGGCCACCCGCAGCCGCCGGGTGACGCTCCACTGCCGCTGGCCCCGCTGCAGCCAGGGGCCCTGCTCGGGGACGTCCAGCCCCTCCTCGGCGCTGTCCGGTTGCCAGTCGCCGAGGTCGAAGCGGACGGTGACGCTGGTCTCGGCCGCCTTCCCCTCCCGCAGCATGGCGCTGTTGATCAGATCGGGAAGCCGCTCGGCCCGCATGCCCCGGCTGGTGGCCAGGCCGAGGCAGAAGAGCACCGCATCGAGGATGTTGCTCTTGCCTGAGCCGTTCGGGCCTGTGACGACAGTGAAACCTTCATGCAGCGGGATGGTCATCGACCCGCCGAAGGACTTGAAGTGGGTGAGCTCGACCTGATTGATGTGAACCAATAGGCCCGCGCGCCGAGCCATCGGAATTTAGCCGAGGTGCTGACGATCACAAGCCCTTCTTCCTACGGTGATGCCGTGCAGCTGTCGCACGGAGCGCCCCATGGACACGGACACCAACCATCCCGCACCGGAAGCGTCGCCGGCCCCGATGCCGGAACCCACCAGTTCCGGTGACGCCCAGCAGGCGCAGAACCAGTTCCGGGAACGCTTTGAAAGCCTGTTGCCCAGCATCCAGAAGGAATGGCCCGAGGTGGCCCGCCACACCTTGGAGGCCACCCGGGGCAGCTTCGACCACGTGGTGGAGGTGATCAGCCGCCAGAGCGGCGTCACCACCGCTGGTGTCAAGCAGCAACTGCTCGATCTGGTCAACGTCACCGGTGAGCAGGCGGGGCACGTGGTGGATACGCTGCGGCCGCTCGAGGAGCAGCTGGAGCACCTGCTCGATGACCTCAACAGCACCCTGCGGCCCCGGATCGAGAAGCCGGTGCGGGAGCGGCCCCTGATGGCCCTCGGCATCGCCGCCGGCGTGGGGCTGGTGGTGGGGCTGCTGCTGTCGTCGGGTCGGCGTTCGGCATGAAGGGCCAGAACTTCGCCCGCGTCACGGCGCTGATCAGCTCGGTGATGGACCTGCATGTGCGCATCGCCCTGCAGGAGGCCGACAAGGAGAAACGGCGCCTGGTGGGTGGTGGGGTGATGCTCGGCATGGGCCTCACCCTGATGACCCTGGCGCTGGTGGCGGCGGAGCTGGTGCTGTTGCTCTGGATCCAGGGGGCCTTTGCTCTGTCCTGGCTGCAGGCCGCGGCGGCCGTGGCCGCCGTCGACCTGGTGCTGGCCGGCCTCAGCCTGCGCATCGGCGGCCAGATGCTCAAGGGCCCCTACCTTCCGGAAACCACCGCCGGGTTGATCCGCACCACCCGCGCTCTGACAGGCAAGTTCTGAGGTCCTCCAGGTTCAGAAGCTCAGCTCCAGCCGCAGGCTGCGCAGGGTGCCCCGATCGGCCCTGGCCGTGTCGGACACCTCCAGGGTCCAGGTGCCGCTTGGATCGGTGCCCTTCAGGCCCGCCAGGGCGGGGGCATTCACGGCGTCGTAGGTGACCTTGAGGTTGTCGGTGCCACCGCCGGCGCGATCGTGCAGCAGCAGCGGAGCGGCCCCGAGGGCGGCGGGCGGCAGCAGCCGCACCACCAGATCGCCGATGAAGGTGTGGTCGAGATCCACCGTCACCTTGATCGACTGCAGCGGGCCCGGAGCGGCCACCGGCAGGGTCAGGGTGGCGGTCTGGAAGTCGTTGATGGGTACATCCTGCACCGCCTGGAACACCAGGGCCGCCGCCGGCTGGGGCGGGCGGGCCAGTTCCACCGCCTTACGGGCGCTGACCCTTCCATAGCCATAGAAGGGGCTGCGCCCGCTGGCGTCGTAGTCGCCGCCGGCGGTGTCGATCCGGACGCAGGCCTGCCGCAGGATCTCCCGCACCTGATCCCAGCGCAGGTCAGGATTTCGCGCGACCACCAGGGCCGCCACCCCGGCCACGCCGGGGCAGGCACTGGAGGTGCCGCCGAAGGAATTGGTGTAGTGACCCGCCGTGTCGCCCTTCTGAGGGCTGCCCTGGTTGTAGCCCAGCCCGCCGGAGCGGTCGGTGGTCCAGATGCCGGGGGTGAGGGAGGTCCGGCCGTCGCTGCTGGGGAAGCTGCACCACACGGCCTTGCCGAAGTCGCTGTAGGCGCTGCGTTTCGAGAGGTCGTTGCAGGCCGCCACCGCGATCACACGGGCGTAGCTGGCGTAGCCGTCGTTATCGACGCTCTCGTTGCCGTTGCCCGCCGCGAACAGGACCACGCAGCCCTTGCCGCTGCGGCCCTGGGTGGTGGCGAAGTCGATGGCCAGTCGGGTGGAATCCGGCAGGGGCACCACCTGGCGGTGGACGGGGTCGTTCGGGTCCCACCAGGCCCCGTCCGGAGGGCCCCAGCTGCAGGAGATCACATCGGCGCCGTTGCGGGCCGCCCACACGAAGGCCTCTGCCTCCGCCTGGGAGCCCAGGCCGGAGGTCAGCCGGATGGGGATCAGCCGGGCCCCGGGGGCCACGCCTGTGGCACCGAACTGGCCGTTGGCGCAGGCCACCCCCGCACAGGCCGTGCCGTGGTCGTCGCCACGGCCGGGCCTTGGGTCGGCGCTCTGGCGGGTCACATCCCGCGGCGCGACGACCTTGCCGGAGGAGCGGAACTCCTCGTGGTCGATGTCGAAGCCGTCATCCACCACCGCGATGATCGCCCCGGTGCCGTCGCTGAGGGCCCAGGCCGCCTCCACCTCCGCGTGGGCGTCGACGAGCCGGCCGTTGACGGCGGTGGCCTTGAGATGCCATTCGGGCGGGTAAGCCAGACGGCGCTGCCGGCTCGGGCTCACCAGTTCCGGGTGGCAGAGCGCCACACTCTCTTCCGCCAGCAGGGTGTCGGCGATCTCAAAAACACTGAGCCCGCTGCTGACAGGAGCCGCCACAAAATAGGCGTTGCGCGCATAGGTGAGGGTGCGTTTGAGGCTGAGGCCGTGGTGCTGCAACAGCGCCTCACAGGCCTCGGGTTCCGCGTCATCGTCAAACTTGACGAACAGGTTCTCCGTGTAGACCACTGGCCGGCCGGTGCCATCCACCAGAACGCGGCCGGCGAATTCAACGGCCGGTTCCGCCTTGAGCAGGCTGCGGGCCGTGTCGCGCAGGGAACCATCGGCCTGGGGGGTTCTGGTGCTCAACAGCTCCACCCCGGCTTCGCGGAAGCGGGTGAGGGTTTCGAACTTTTCGAGAATCCAGTGGGTCTCGGCGCTGACGGGCGACACCTCAAACGGCCGCGCCGGCATCACAGCCTGGCGACTCAGGGTGCGCACGACGAGGTGATTGTCGCTGATGGCCAGTTCATGGGACTCACCATTCCTGCCACCGAATCGAACCTGAACCATGGGAAAATCTCCTGGGGACGATCAGCTGGAATGCAGGTTGGAGGTTGATCGCAGGGTGGCGATGGCGGCCATTCTCCATCGATTCGCCCGTGAGATTCACGCCGGCTTGAAAGGTCTTGATCTGACGTAACGAGCCCAGGAAAACTTCATGCTTCTTGGGGTGATGTCTTGCCGTCGGGGCTGCTCTTGGTCAGCGTTGATTCCTGCTCTGGAGGTCATCATGGCTGGCATGGAGCGTCGTAGATTGACCTCTCAACGCTTGGGCCTGCCTGCGCGTGAATCGATGACGCTGTCATGCGGACCCCGCCAGCCGCGCCGAATGTTCCGTGTTGTTGGCCGGCGCTTTGCCTGGTCTGCCTGTTGCTCGCAGCCACTGAAATGAGCCGGGCGGATGGGCTGTTCGCTGGATTCCCCCAACGGATTGCTGCGGGTGCACCGAATGCATTGGTGTACGAGCAGAAGCCCGGCTATTTCGCCCGGCATGGGGAGCCTCTGGGCGAGGAGGAGGCCGAAGTGGTGTTCGAGCCTGAGCAGATCACCATCGTCCGGGGGGCTCCTGCCACGCCCCTTGCCCCTGGTCAGGCGCTCAGTCCGGTCTACGCACCGCTGGGGGGAGACTCCCTGGCGGTGCCAACGGGTCAGGTCTTTCTGCGCTTCCGGGCAGGAGAAACGGTGGCAGCACACCGTGAGGCCCTGCAGCAGGCGGGCTTCACCATCACTCGGGAACTCGATTACGCGCCCGAGGGCGCCTGGATCTGCGCCAGCTCCGGCAGCATCGCTGAGGCCCTGAGTGGTCTCTCGGCGCTGAGGTCGATCGATGGGGTGGAGAGCGTGGAGCCGCAACTGCTGATGCAGAGAGCCTGGCGTTAGCGGCATGGTCATGGAGCGATCTCCTTCTCCGGTGCCCCAGCCCCGGTGCCCCAGTTACCGGGGCGCGGGGCTGGCGGGAGGTGGTTCGGTGTTGAGGAGGCGGTTGAACCGTTCTGCTGCTGGCCTGGCAGAACTGTCATCCAGCAGGAACTCAGGCTTTTTGATGCTCTGGCGTATTGCGCCATCGCTCTTAGGGTCAGGGTCAAGGTGATCGCCCATCGAGCTGGTCCATGTCGCTTCGGCCTTGCTCCTCCAGCCTCTCGGCCGCGGAGTCTGAGCCGGACGAAGCACGGATGCCCGAGCTTCCCCCAGCTTTGTCGCTCGCGGCCTCGCCGGCCTGCCGGCAGCTGGCCACCTACTTCGTCGACAGCGGCCGGGTGGTGCCCGGCCTGGTGGTGGATCCCGATGGACGCCTGCGGGCCCAGTGGTGGCCGCTGCCCGCCGCCGGCGATCGCGAGCTGCTGGCGGCCCATCTGACAGGCGACAGCCTGAAGGAGCAGCAACAGCTGGCCGAATCCCTGGCCGAGGCTGTGGACCGGCTCGTGCGCCAGCGCATCGACGGCTCTGCAGTCCCGGCCCTGCCCGCTGCCACCCGCCATCGCCCCGGCCCGCCCGCTCTGCCCCAGGCCTGGCTGGCGGCCCTGGAGGGCCTTGATCCCTACCTGGCGGCGAAGTCCGATCTCGCCGCTGAGGCCGCTCTCGTCACCGGGGTGCACCATTGGGTGCGGGAGGGGGCCTGTGGAAGCGGCTCGTTGCAGCTGTGCCTGCGGTTGCACGAACCCACCAGCCCCCGTCTCCGTCGCTGGCCGCTGGAGCTGTTGCTGCGCTCCGTGATCGACCCCAGCCTGATGCTGCCCCTGGCGGCGTTCTGGGCAGGGGAGAGTCCCTTCCCAGTGGACGGCTTCGAAGCGGTGCTGGCCCAGCTGGGGCTGCTGACGCGGCTGGCACCGGAGCTGGCCGGACTGCTCGAGCAGCAGGCGCCCGCCAGCTTGGACGTGGAGGAAGGGGCCCTGCTGGCCCTGTTGCGGCAGCGGGTGAGTGTGCTGGATGAGGCGGGCTTCGGGCTGCTGCTGCCCAGCTGGTGGCGCCATGGCCACCGCCTCGGCCTGCGCGCCAACACCAACCGGCGCTCGTCCACCAACACCCCCGCCGGCGAAGGGGGCGGCCTGAACCTCAACGCCCTGGTGTCCTTCCAGTGGCAGGCGGTGCTGGGCGATCGGCCCCTGGGCAAGGCCGAGCTGGCCAGCCTGCAAAAGGCCGCCGCGGCCAAGCGCAGCCTGGTGCGATTGCGTGGTGAATGGACGCTGATCGAGCCCAACGCCATCGCCTCCCTGTTGCGCCACGCTGGCCTGGAGGGGGACGCCAGCGGCACGGAGTTGTTGCACGCCAACCTTGGCCTTTCCCGCCTCGGTCTGCCGGACGACCTGCCCCTGGTGGGGGTGGAGGCCAGCGGCCCCCTCGGTGAGCTGCTCGGCGGCGAGCTCCACAGCCGTGCCACGTCGATCCCCACGCCGGCCGACTTCAACGGGGAGTTACGGCCCTACCAGGAACGGGGTTTGGGCTGGCTGGTGTTCCTCGGCCGGCTGGGTCTGGGCGCCTGCCTGGCCGATGA
>JBBQIH010000042.1:0-11882 GCA_038324725.1 Cyanobacteriota bacterium
ACCTCGCGGCGGAGCCGCCGTCTCCCCACCTGGCCTGAGAGCCTCACCTCGAGGCGCCGGGCCGCCGCTCCGGCACCCCAGACCCGTAGTGCGCCGGGTTGGCGCAGGCCCAGGCGCAGGTCGATCCGTGGCGGCTCGCGCCCGGGGGGAGCCGCTCCCAGCACCCAGAACTGCCCCCTGGCGTTGCGGCGCAGATCGGCCCGGGCCCCCTTGAGGCCCAGATCCAGCACGGGCCCGCGCAACCACAGGCTGGCCCACGGGTCGAGGCGCAGCCGCACTGCCTCCACTGTCGCGGTGGAGCTGTCCTGAGGGCCGGCCAGAAAACGGCTGGGGCCAATCCAGACGCCATCGGCACTCAGGCCCCGGTAGGGGCCCAGGGCCAGCGGACGGCCCATGGCCGTGCCGATCTGACGCTCCAGGGTGGGCCTGAAGCGGCCGTAGAGGTCGCCGACAATCCGGTCGAACCAGAAGACCCCGGCACCCAGCCCCGCCCCGAGCAAACCCACCGCGAGCAGTCCTTTCCCCACGCGCTGGCGGGCCACGAAAGACGGTCTGTCAGGCTTCCAACGCATCCACCGAGGTCGGTTGCCGTCCATGGCGGCCGCAATATAGGGGGCTTGTCACGCCTTCCCCAGCCCCATGGCCGCTGATCCGATCCTGCTTGTGGCCGGCACCTGGCTGGGTGCCGCCAGCGGCGTGCTGGCGGTGCTGACCATCGCCGGATTCCTGTCCCGCTGGGGGATCCGCTTCCGTCTGGTGGGAATCACCAGCTTCACGGCCCTGCTCTCGCTCTCCTGCCTGGCCTTCGCCATCAGCTACAACCCGCGGGTGAGCGTGCCGGGGGCGATCCAGGTGCCCGTCGTGTTCGACAACGGCACTGATCTGGTCATTGCCGCCGCTCCCACTGATCTGGAGAGCGCCGCGGCGGCCCCCACCGTGGAGCAGGTGGCGCGCAACCTGAGGGGCAGCGGCCGTGGCGGCGGTGCCGGCCAGGTCCGGGTGCGGCTGCGGCGGGTCGAAGCCGTCGAGCCAGGCCTGGCACGGCCCGTGGTGCTGGCGGAAACCACCCGGGAGCAGGCGACCAGCAGCCTCGACGACGCGGTCTGAACCTTGGTGGCCCACCCCTTCCAGCCAGCGGCCCACATGCGGCGGGAGCAGCAGCGCCTGCGCCGGGCCGGCATCGAGAGCTGGGACGCCCTGGCGGCGCTGAATGACAGTCAACTGCGGCAGCTGGCGGCCTCCGGCGAGGCCAGCGAAGCCAAGCTGATCCGCCTGCGGGGTCAGGCCCGGCTGGTGAGCGCGGTGGGGCTGGCCCCGGAGGAAGCGGCTCTTTTGCTGCATGGAGGCATCGCCAGCCCCGCCGGCCTGGCGGGCGCCGATCCCCAGCAGTTGCTGCTGCAGCTGGGCCGGCTGCAGCGTCGTCTCACCGGGGCCGCCGTGGCTCCGGTGGACCTGCCCCTGGTGCTGCGCTGGATCCGCCGGGCCAAGCAGGCGTCCGGTCGCTCCCCGAACTGACCCACAGGCCCGCGCCACCCAGGCGGGGGTGACTGGAATGGAGAAAACGGACGGAGGCCGTGATGCCCCCAGAAACCCGCCTTTCTCCCCCTACAGCCACGAACCACTCTTTTCGCAGGCGCCTCACGGCGCTGCTCTGCGCCACCTGCCTCACCGCCGTGGCGGCGCCCGTGGTGCGCGCCCAATCCGCCCTGTTGGAATCGGTGAAGCAGAACCCGGCCCTGGCCCAGAGCCTCTGCCAGCAGTTCCGCCAGCTGAACGCCCAGGGCGTCTCGGCCACCTCCAAGGCGTCGATTTCCAGCCTGGCCAGCAGCCGGGGGCTCAGTCCCATGGATGCCGAAGTGCTGGCCACCTATGTGATCGGCCTGCACTGCTCCACCGTGTTCTGAGCCCCGTGGTCCGGGCCCGGGACGCCACCCTGCTGCTGGCGGATGGGGCACGGCTGGTGAGCCGTGTGTGGAACCCCGACGGGCAGGGCCCCTGGCCCGTCCTGGTGATGCGCCAGCCCTATGGCCGGGCAATCGCCTCCACGGTCACCTACGCCCACCCCAGCTGGTATGCCGGCCACGGGTTCCTGGTGGTGGTGCAGGACGTGCGCGGCCGGGGTGTGTCCGATGGCCGCTTTGATGGCTTCGCCCAGGAAGCGGCCGATGGCGCCGCCACGGTCCGCTGGGCCCGGACGCTTGAAGGAAGCAACGGCCGGGTGGGCAGCTACGGCTTCTCGTACCAGGGCCTGACCCAACTGCTCAACAGCGGAGGCGACGACGCCGCAGCCCTGCCGGACTGTCTGGCCCCGGCCATGTGCGGCCTTGACGAGCGCCTGCACTGGGCCAGTGAGGGCGGCGCCCACTGGTGGGCCCTGGGGCTGGGCTGGGCCCTGCAACTGGCGGCGGAGGGTTGCCGGCGCCGCGGTGACGGGGCCGGCTGGCGGCAGATCCGCCGCAGCCTGCAACTGGGCCAGTTCTGCGACGAGGGGCTGGCCCTGCTGGAGCGCCACGACCCCAGCGGCATGGGCCTGCGCTGGCTGCGGCAGGACCCCTCCCGCCCGGAGGGGTGGACGGTCCACACCGTGACGCCGGCACTGCTGCGGCGCCCGATGCTGCTGATCGGCGGCTGGCACGATCCGCATCTGAACGGCGTTCTCGATCTCTGGGCCCGAGCCCGCGCCGCCGGCGGCCGCCCCGGGCTCGTGCTCGGCGCCTGGAGCCACCTCGACTGGAACGGCGGCCTCGACAGCGAGCTGCTGACCTTCTTCCAACGCCATCTGCAGGAGGCAACAGTTGCTCCCCCCAGCCCACCAGCCGCCCCCGAGGACCCCATCCGTCTGCAGTGCTGCGCCACCGGGGCCTGGCACAGCGCGGGCCACTCCAGTGACCCCAGCGAGCTGGAGGGGCCGGCCCTCAGCTGGTCGCTGCATTCGGATGGTCTGGCGACGATCCGTTGCGATGAAGGCGAACTGCGGCCAGCCGGGGGCCCAGCCGGCGGCGCGTCGGGGGGGGCGGGCGTGGTGCTGCTGGTGCACGATCCCTGGCGGCCGGTGCCCGGTCGGGGCGGCCATCTCGGCCTGGTGCCCGGACCGGTGGAGCGCTCTGACCTGGATCGGCGCGCCGATGTGGCCTGCTTCAGCACCGCCCCTTTGGAGCACGATCTCTGGCTGCTCGGCACCGTCCGCCTGCAGCTGCGGGTGAGCGCCGACCAGCCCAGCTTCGATCTCTGCGCCGCCCTCTCCGAGGTGTGCCCGGACGGCCGAAGCGTGCGCCAACTGAGCACCGGCGTGGCCCGCTTCGGCCCCGAGGAGGCCGCCGCCGCAGGCCCCCGCCGCCTGGCCCTGCAGCCCCTGGCGACCCTGGTGGCCGCCGGGCAGCGGCTGCGGCTGTCGCTGGCGGCGGCGGCCTGGCCGCTGATCGCCGTCAATCCCGGTGACGGCAGCCTGCCGGCGGGTGGCAGCAGCGCTGAGCACCGGGTGATCAGCCTGACGCTGGAGCTCCAAGGCAGCCTGCTGGGCCTGGAGCCCCTGATTCGGTCAAACTGAGCTCACTTGAACCCCGTCGCCCATGCCGCGCCCCCAACCGCGCCGAGCCCTGATCGGCCTGACGCTGCTCCTGAGCAGCCTGGCGGTGCTGGCGCCACGGGGGGCGTGGGCCCAGGCCGTCCCGATGCCGCCCAGCAGCGGCCAGCCGAGCGCGGCCCTCAGCGAGGCCAAGGCCCGCACGGCGGCCGAGAGGATCCTGACCACGATCCGCAACGGGGACGCCCAGGCGCGCTTCGACCAGTTCTCGCCGGCCCTGCAGAGCGTCAGCAGCCCCAGCATGGTGGCCGCCACCATGAAGACCCAGCCCAAGCTGCTGCGCTGGGCCATCCGCAGCATCCAGCCCGGCTACGACTCGAGCACGGTCGAGGCCACCCTGTTCACCAGCGCCGGCGAGCGCGATCTGCTGATGGTGATCGATGCCAACGGCCAGATCGACGGCTATCACTTCGACGTGACCGACCAACCGGCCGAAAAGGTGGTGCGGGACTTCATCAGCGCCCTCGCGGCTGGTCACTTCATCTCCGCCAGCAGCTTCCTGTCCCCCTCGATGCAGGAGCAGATCCCCCAGGCCCAGCTGCAGCAGAAATGGTTCAACCTGCAGCGCATCACCGGTAACTTCGTGCGAGTGAAGCGCATCGGCCGCGTGGAGAGCACCCCGGAGATGCGGCTGGTGATCGTCAACACCGAGTTCAACCGGCTCACCGACAACCTGTTCGTCACGCTGGATGCCCAGAACCAGATCGTCGGCGTGGATTTCCCCACGGATCCGGCCCCTCCCTCGCCGGCGCGCTGAGCAGGCGCTCCCACCGACGTAAGCTCCCGGCGCATGCCCGCCCCAGCTTCCATGGCCCTGTCCAGCCTCGAATGGATGGTCGATGATGCCCATCGGCTGGCGGAATGTCGCCACGACCATCCCTTCTCGGTGCTCGGACCCCAGCCTCTCGACGACGGTGGCTGGGTGGTGCGGGCCTGGATGCCGGACGCCCATGCGGTGGAGCTGCTGCTCGGGGGCGAGCGGCTGGCCATGGCCAACCCCCACCATCCCTGGATCTTCGAAACCCGCTTAGACGCCGACCCCGGCTGCGGCTATCGCCTGCATGTGCAACGGGGCGGCATCGAGCACGAACAACACGACCCCTGGTCCTTCCGCCACGAGTGGATGGGGGATCTGGACCGTCACCTGTTCGCCGAGGGCAACCACCACCACGTCTGGCGGCGCATGGGGGCCCACGTCGTCGAACGGGACAGCATCGCCGGAGTGCAGTTCTGTCTGTGGGCGCCCAATGCCCGCAGCGTGGCCCTGCTGGGCCATTTCAACGGCTGGGATGGCCGCCATCACCCCATGCAGCAGCGACTCGGGGGCGCCTGGGAGCTGTTCATCCCCGGGCTGGGGGTCGGCGAAACCTACAAGTACGAGGTGAGGGCCCAGAACGGCCACTGCTACCAGAAGGCCGACCCCTACGGCTTCCGCCATGAGATCCGGCCGAACACCGGCTCGATCGTGGCCCAGCTGGGCACCTACCACTGGAACGACAGCGCCTGGATTGAGGAGCGGGATGGCCGCGATCCGCTGCCCCAGCCGATCGCGGTGTACGAGATGCACCTGGGCAGCTGGATGCATGCCGCCGCCGACCAGCCCTTCATCGAAGCCGACGGCAGCGTCCGGCCGCCCGTGCCCGCCGCCGACATGAAGCCGGGAGCCCGGCTGATGACCTACCCGGAACTCGCCGACAAGGTGATCCCCTATGTGAAGGAGCGGGGCTTCACCCACATCGAGCTGATGCCGATCTCCGAGCATCCCTTCGATGGCTCCTGGGGGTATCAGGTCACGGGCTGGTACGCCCCGACCAGCCGTTTCGGCAGCCCGGACGAGTTCCGCGCCTTCGTCGACCGCTGCCACGCCGAGGGCCTCGGTGTGATCCTCGACTGGGTGCCCGGTCACTTCCCCAAGGACAGCCACGGCCTAGCCTTCTTCGATGGCGCCCACCTCTACGAGCATGCCGACCCCCGCATCGGCGAGCACAAGGAGTGGGGCACGCTGATCTTCAATTACAGCCGCAACGAGGTGCGCAACTTCCTCGTCGCCAACCTCATCTACTGGTTCGAGGAGTTCCACATCGATGGCATCCGGGTGGATGCCGTGGCCTCGATGCTCTACCGCGACTACCTGCGCCCGGATGGGGAATGGCTGCCCAATGAACAGGGCGGGCGTGAGAATCTCGAAGCGGTGCGCTTCCTGCAGCAGGCCAACCACGTGCTGTTCCAGCACTTCCCCGGCGCCCTTTCGATCGCCGAGGAATCCACCACCTGGCCGATGGTGACCCAGCCCACCGACATGGGCGGCCTGGGGTTCAACCTCAAGTGGAACATGGGCTGGATGCACGACATGCTCGATTACTTCGAGCTGGATCCCTGGTTCCGCCAGTTCCACCAGAACCACGTCACCTTCTCGATCTGGTATGCCTTCACCGAGAACTTCATGCTGGCCCTGAGCCACGATGAAGTGGTGCATGGCAAGAGCAACCTGCTGCACAAGATGCCGGGGGATGACTGGCAGAAGTTCGCCAATGTGCGCGCCCTGCTCGCCTACATGTGGACCCACCCGGGCAAGAAGACGATCTTCATGGGCATGGAGTTCGGCCAGCGGGCCGAATGGAACGTCTGGGGCGATCTGCAGTGGGAACTGCTGAATTACGAAGCCCATCGGGGCCTGCTCAACCTGGTGGACGACCTCAACGTCTTTTACAAGTCGGAGGCGGCGCTGTGGGGCGATGACTTCGACCAGTACGGCTTCCAGTGGATCGACTGCAACGACAACCGCCACTCGGTGATCAGCTTCATGCGCCGCGACAGCGGCAGCGGGCGCTGGGTGGTGGTGGTGGCCAACTTCACCCCCCAGAGCCATTCCCACTATCGGGTGGGTGTGCCCCTGGAGGGCTTCTATGCGGAGGTCTTCAACACCGACAGCAGCCGCTACGGCGGCAGCAACCTCGGCAACCTGGGCGGCCGCTTCACCGATGCCTGGGCCATCCACGACTACACGCACTCGATCGAGCTCTGCCTGCCGCCCCTGAGCGTGGTGGTGTTCCGCCTGGACGAGTCCCGCAGCCTCGAGCGTCCGGCCAGCGCCGAGGGCTGAGGCGGCGCCATGCCACGACAGGTGACAGGAGCGGCCGGGGGTCGGGGGTGCTCGGTTAGGTTTCGCGGTTGACCTTCCGACCGGCGCCATGACTGAATCCGCCCCCCTGCTGCTGCGCGCCGCCCGAGGTGAGCAGGTGGAGCGGCCGCCGGTCTGGATGATGCGCCAGGCGGGCCGTTACATGAAGGTGTACCGGGATCTGCGCGACCGTCACCCCGGTTTCCGCGAACGCTCGGAGAACCCTGATCTCTCCTACGAGATCTCGATGCAGCCGTTCCACGCCTTCGCCCCCGACGGCGTGATCCTGTTCTCCGACATCCTCACGCCCCTGCCGGGGATGGGCATCGACTTCGACATCATCGAGAGCAAGGGGCCGATCATCGAGCCCGCCATCCGCAGCCAGGCCCAGGTGGACGCCCTGCGCCCCCTGGATCCGGCCGAAGCGCTGCCCTTCGTGGGCGAGGTGCTGAAGCGTCTGCGGGCCGACGTGGGCAACCAGGCGGCGGTGCTGGGCTTCGTGGGCGCCCCCTGGACCCTGGCCGCCTATGCGGTGGAAGGCAAGAGCTCCAAGACGTATTCGGTGATCAAGGCGATGGCTTTCCAAGAGCCCGCCCTGCTGCACCAGCTGCTGGGCCACCTGGCCGATTCGATCGCCACCTATGTGCGCTATCAGATCGACAGCGGCGCCCAGGTGGTGCAGCTGTTCGATTCCTGGGCGGGCCAGCTCAGCCCGATCGACTACGACGTCTTCGCCGCCCCGTACCAGAAGCGGGTGATCGACCAGGTGAAGGCCACCCATCCCGACACGCCCCTGATCCTCTACATCTCCGGCAGCGCCGGTGTGCTGGAGCGCATGGCCACGACGGGCGTCGACTTCATCTCGCTCGACTGGACTGTGGACATGGCCGATGGCTGTGCCCGCCTGCCCCAGCACCTGGGCGTGCAGGGCAATGTGGATCCCGGCCTGCTGTTCGGCACCCCCGAGGCGATCCGGGCGCGGATCCTCGACACGGTGCGCAAGGCCCGCGGCCGCCGCCACATCCTCAACCTGGGCCACGGCATCCTGCCCGGCACCCCGGAAGACAATGCCCGCGTCTTCTTCGAGACCGGCAAGGCCGTGACTGAGCTGCTGGGGGCCGCTGTTTGAGCGCCGCCACCTCCGGGGCCCAGCGGATCCTGATCACCGGCGCCAGCGGCTGCGTCGGCCAGTACGTCGCCGAGAACCTGCTGGCCAACAGCGACGCCCAGCTGCTGCTGCTGCTGCGGGATCCATCCAAGCTCAGCGCCGTGCCCGCCGATCACCCCCGCATCACCCTGCTGGTGGGCGACCTGCGCGAGCTGGGCCCCCATGCGGCGGCCATCGCCAGCGCCGACCGGATCATCCACACCGCCACCGCCTGGGGCGATCCGGAGCGGGCCCAGGCGGTGAACGTGGTGGCCGTGAAGGAACTGCTGCGGCTCACCGATCCGGAGCGGCTGCAGCAGGTGATCTACTTCTCCACCGCCAGCATCCTCGACCGCCAGCTGCAGTTGCTGCCCGAAGCGATGGCCTACGGCACCGAGTACATCCAGACCAAGGCCACCTGCCTGCAGGACCTGGAGCGCCACCCGCTGGCCGAGCGCATCGTGGCGGTGTTCCCCACTCTGGTGTTCGGGGGCTCGGTGGGCACGGCCGACCCCCATCCCACCAGCTACCTCACCGCCGGGCTGAAGGAGGCCTTCGGCTGGCTGTGGCTGGCCCGCTGGCTGCGCACCGACGCCAGCTTCCACTTCATCCACGCCGCCGACATCGCCACGGTCTGCGCCCATCTGGCCACCACGCCCCATGGCCCCAATCCGGAGCCGGGCCAGGGGCCGGTGCGGCGGCTGGTGCTGGGCCAGGCGCCGATCACGATCAACGGCGCCGTGGCCTCCCTCTGCCGCTGGCGGCGGGTGTGGGTGCCGCCGATCGGCATCGATCTGCGCGGCTGGCTGATTGAGGGGCTGATCAAGCTGCTGCGCATCGAGGTGAATGCCTGGGACCGCTTCTCGATCCGCCAGCGCCACTTCGTGCACCAGCCGGTGAGCCCGCCCGAGCGCTTCGGCCTGGTGAGCTTCGCCCCCAGCCTCGAGGCGGTGCTGGAGACGGCGGCTGTGCCCCACCGGGGCCGGTGAATTGTTGCGAATCTGCGAGAGGGTCCCAATGGGAGCGGGCCATTGCCTAATTTATGCCGGTTGCACGTGCTATCAGGCACCCTCCTTCGCACCTTCCCATGCGTCGTCTTCTTTCCCTGCTTGCTCTCTGCCTGGCGCTGGTGCTGGGTGCCGCGCCGAGTTTCGCCGCCGATGCGGCCCACGGAGCCCAGATCTTCTCCGCCAACTGCGCCGCCTGCCACATGGGCGGCGGCAACGTGGTGAACGCCGAGCGCACCCTCAAGGCCGAGGCCCTGACGGCCTACCTGGCCGATTACAACGCCGATCACGAGGCGGCGATCGCCCATCAAGTCACCGTCGGGAAGAACGCCATGCCGGCCTTCCTCGGCAAGCTCAACGACACCGACATCGCCGACGTGGCCGCCTACGTCGAGGACATGGCCTCCAAGGGCTGGGCCTGATCAGGGCCCCCGGAGCCCCGGCTCCAACGCTTCATCGCCCCGACCCTCCCGGGGCTTTTTTGTGGCCACCGCAAAAGGCCACCGTTACGGGGCGCCCGCGCCGGGCTCAGGACTCGGCCCGGCAGGCGGCCAGCACCGCCAGGTACAGGTGCTCGGGAACGTCGCGGATGTCGTACTCGGAGGGCAACATGCCGTGGACATGGCGGTGCACGACCCGCCAGCAGTCGCGCTCCGGCTCAAAGACGCCACCGAGAGCCTGGGATTCGGCGGCCAGGGCGGCCACCAGCTCCTGATCGTCGGCCTGGTCGTCGGCAGCGGGCGGCATCGGTGACGGGCGGGCTGGAGAGGCGAGAATGGGGCTCAAGCCGCGAGCCCATCATGGCGATCCGCCCTTCTGCCGCGCTGCTGGCAGGCCTGCTGGCCGGTGTGATGCCGCTGGCCGTTGCCCTGGCGGCGCAGCCAGCCCTGGCCCAGGCGGTGACGCCCAATCAACCACTGGCGATCGAGGCCAGCCCGGGGCTGTCGCCGCCGGCCTGCCGGTTGCTGGTGCCCAGGAGCGAGGCGGTGCTCCAGCCCCTGCGTATCCAGCCGGCCCAGGTGGCCCAGAAAAACAGCATGGGCTGCCTGTCGGCGGCGGATGCCCGCTACGGCCCCGACGGTTGCCCCAGCCAGCTCTGCGGCCAGCAGCAGGGCTACCAGGTGCCCCTGCCGGCACAGATCGGGCGGTAGGCCTCCCCCTGCCGGTTCGGTCCTCCCACTCGGCCAATTCCGAAGCCATTCATACGGTTACTTCATTGCCAGCCCCAGGGAGAGTCCAGCCATGCATCCCACCGCCGAACTGTTCACCGAGAAGGCCTGGGGCGCCGTCGTGGCCTCCCAGCAGCTGGCCCAGCAGAAGCGCCAGCAACAGATGGACAGCGAGCACCTGTTCGCCGCCCTGCTGGCCCAGCAGGACCTGGCCAGCCGGATCCTGGAGAAGGCCGGTGTGGATCTGGGCGTGCTGAACCAGAAGTTGGAGGCCTTCATCGCCGCCCAGCCCAGCCTGGCCGCCGCCCCCGACAACGTCTATCTGGGCAAGGGGCTCAACGCGGTGCTGGATCGGGCCGATGGGCTCAAGAAGGAGTTCGAGGACAGCTACATCGCCGTGGAGCATCTGGTGCTGGCCCTGGCCGGCGACGAGCGCTGCGGCCGCCAGCTGCTCTCGCAGGCGGGCGCCGATGGGGCCAGGATCAAGGAGGCCGTTCAGGCCGTGCGAGGCAGCCAGCGTGTGACCGACCAGAACCCGGAGGGCACCTATGAGTCGCTCGAGAAATACGGCCGCGACCTCACCGCCGCCGCCCGCGAGGGCAAGCTCGATCCGGTGATCGGCCGCGACGAGGAAATCCGCCGGACGATCCAGATCCTGTCGCGGCGCACCAAGAACAACCCGGTGCTGATCGGTGAACCCGGCGTCGGCAAGACGGCGATCGTGGAGGGGCTGGCCCAGCGGATCGTCAATGGCGATGTGCCCACGGCCCTGCAGAACCGCCAGCTGATCGCCCTCGACATGGGCGCCCTGATCGCCGGCGCCAAGTACCGCGGCGAGTTCGAGGAGCGGCTCAAGGCCGTGCTCAAGGAGGTCACCTCCAGCGAAGGGCAGATCGTGCTGTTCATCGACTAGATCCACACGGTGGTGGGGGCCGGCGCCGCCGGCGGCGCCATGGACGCCAGCAACCTGCTCAAGCCGATGCTGGCCCGCGGTGAGCTGCGCTGCATCGGTGCCACCACCCTCGATGAGCACCGCCAGCACATCGAGAAGGACCCGGCCCTGGAGCGCCGCTTCCAGCAGGTGTTTGTGGATCAACCCACGGTGGAGGACACGATCTCGATCCTGCGGGGCCTCAAAGAGCGCTACGAGGTGCACCACGGCGTGCGCATCGCCGACAACGCCCTGGTGGCGGCGGCGGTGCTCAGCAGCCGCTACATCGCCGATCGCTTCCTGCCCGACAAGGCCATCGACCTGATGGACGAATCGGCGGCGCGGCTGAAGATGGAGATCACCTCCAAGCCGGAGGAGATCGACGAGCTCGACCGCCGCATCCTGCAGCTGGAGATGGAGAAGCTCTCGTTGGGGCGGGAATCGGATCCGGCCAGCCGCGACCGGCTGGAGCGGCTGGAGAAGGACCTGGCCGACCTGGGCGAGCAGCAGAGCAGCCTCAATGCCCAGTGGCAGAAGGAAAAGGGCTCAATCGACGAACTCTCCGCCCTCAAGGAGGAGATCGAGCAGGTGCAGCTGCAGGTGGAGCAGGCCAAGCGCCAGTACGACCTCAACAAGGCCGCCGAACTGGAGTACGGCACCCTCGCCGGACTCAACAAGAAGCTGGCCGCCCGCACCGCGGAGCTCAGCGCCCATCCCGGCGAGAAGAACCTGCTGCGCGAAGAGGTCACCGAGGACGACATCGCCGAGGTGATCGCCAAGTGGACCGGCATTCCGGTCAGCAAGCTGGTGCAGAGCGAGATGGACAAGCTGCTGCATCTCGAGGACGAGCTGCACACGCGGGTGATCGGCCAGGAGCGGGCAGTTACTGCTGTTGCCAAGGCCGTGCGCCGGGCGCGGGCCGGA
>JBBQIH010000043.1:0-11859 GCA_038324725.1 Cyanobacteriota bacterium
CGCGGCGGAGGATCCTGAATTCGAAACGTTCTACACCAAGAACATCCTGCTCAACGAAGGTCTGCGCGCCTGGATGGCCCCCGCCGACCAGCCGCACGAAAACTTCATCTTCCCTGAAGAGGTTCTGCCCCGTGGAAACGCGCTCTGATCAGAAGCGATTCATCTAAAGATCAAAGCCCTCCTTCACGGAGGGCATTTTTTCTTGCAACGATTGAGATGCCATTGAGTTCTTTGGGTTTGCAAAGAATTCGTTTTGTAGCTTACTGTGATGAAGTGATTTTCGATTTTCCTTGAGCGGAAGGTAAGTAGGGAGTGCAGGGGGGTTGAATGGACCAGCATTTGTCTTCTCTGGGAGAACGTACTGAAATGCCTTTGTTGTGTTCGTGTGCTTCGTACCTAGACTGCCAGCCATGAAGTTGATTTCTGGAGAGCGTCTTGATTGAGTAAGTTTCGACGCCGGTGGATTTCAGGAGCGATCGCTGTAGGCGAAGGCCAACCAGTGACATCATGCATGCCGTTGCTAGCAGGGAGATAACGGGATAAAGCAGCACTAATTCGGCGAACTCAAAGCCGATCAAAGATCCGATCCATGGAAAGAATCGTGGATTGGGCGGCAGCACCAGCAGGGCAAGTAGCGTCACTGGAATAAGGCAAATGCTGAGCACCAAGAGTCTTCTCTCCCGCTGTCTGCGTCGGCCGGCGATTGCCATTGCGGTGATGACGAGGAAAAGTCCCAATGCGGAAATGATCCAGAAAGTCATCAGCTGACCCCTTGAGGTAGGAAGGAACTGTGGTAGCCAATCTGCGAAATGAAGATGCTTAGGGTAGGCCTTGACCGATAAGCTGCCGTTGTCATTAAACCGCGCGTAATTTGTAACTAGTGCGCTTCTGATGAAGCGTGTTGAAGACTGATCTACGGCGTGGTTTCCCAAGGGTCCCGTCGTGGAGATTGGGAAAAGCACATACCCAGAGGTGATCACGTTTGTCGCCATCATTCCCAAATAGCCGAAGACAGTGACGCCAGTAACGATGCGCTTCTTCACCAGTCCTTGTGCTCTGAGGCATAGAGAGGTGAAGGCGGATTGTCGGCGGATGTTTTGGAGAATTGGCAGCCGGCGCAGCCCCTCCAGCAACAGAATCAGGGCAAGGCCTAGCGCGCCAGAAAGTTTGAGCAGAGGCAGAAACAAAGACAGAGCCAGTGCCTGATCGCGCTGTTCGTCCTGATCGGCAAAATAGATGATGTAGACCAACATCAACGTTGTCATTGAAACGGCGAAATCTGCATCAAATGACACCAGAGAGCCCAACGACGGAATGCCGAAGCCAAGGCCAGTGGCAAGAAACAGAAGGGCTCTTATGGTTTTCTGTCTCGATACCTGTATGACTGCCAGCTTTTGTGTGCACAAATCGGAAGCGATTGTGAGGATAAAAGCCTCGAGAAAAATCAGATTGAGCGAGGGCGAAAGTACGAACCTCGAAGGGCTCAGGTTTTGGAGTGAGACCTGGGCAAACTGTTGTAGGTTGAAAAATCCAAAGCTGAAATGAAAGTTGGCCAGTCCGACCTCGGGACCAAAGGCTTGGAAATGAAGCAGGGACGGTAAGTGATAAAGTCCAGTATCATATTGGAATCCGATATAGGGTGCTGAAAGAAGGTAAACGGCCGGCACGAAGGCCAGAACCCGCACAGCGCTGTCGGAGATGGGGCCGATCGCATCAGCTCCGAAGCTTGAAGTCACTAGTGATGACCAAGGGCGCAAGACTTTCAGCGCGGGCGAGCGGCTGGTCTGCAGCAGCGCCATCAGCCCCAGCATCGCTACGAGCAGCGTGGTTGTTGTGGTCAGACCACTGCACAATCGGTGCAACCAGAGAATCGGCAGCTCGTCTCCCCCGTGCAGAAGCTCAATCAATCCCGGCAGAATCAGCAAGATGTTGCAGGTCACGGCAAAGCCGATGAGGCCTGCCAGCAAATCAAGTCCTGCGTTATTCCCGGCATCGGCCTCATGCGCCAGCTCCTTACCGCTGCGCCTAGAACGCCTCTTCATCTTTGCTGCGGTGAGCAGTCCAAAACTGAACAAAACGAAAACGACCAAAACGGCCAGTTGACTGGCTAAGGACGTCAGAGCAAATGGCATGGTCGAGGTGGGGGCCGGACGTGACCCTCACGGCAGTGACATCCCCCAGTTAGGAGCATGGGCGAGGGGCCCGAAAGCTGCCGGGCCCTCGCCCATGCTCCCAACCTGTAGCGGTGCCGGTGCCGGAGAAGGGTTACCAGAGGGTACACACGATGTCATCGGGGGATCTCTCTGGCGAGCGTGTCGTTAGGCAGCACGAACCGCTTGGTTGGTTTCGACGGCGAAAGGGACGAAAGGTCGTTAAAGTTCCAAAGTCCTGTCAGCAGTGATGTGGTGACGGTCTTTGGGTTCAGTTGTGGGGATGGCCCTGCCAACTGTTTCCATCCCGTCCCGTAGGCGTCGCCGGCTGGCATCCAACCCACAGGAGGAGGTGTCCATGAACCCAAGTTGTCCCATCCAGGGTCTGCTGATCGCGGAGAATGCCGGCTGATCACGGCTGCTGACTCCTGATCCATCGGTTCCGCGCCAGAGCGGACCCGGCGAGAGCCCTCGACACCGTTTTCCCCCAGGTTCACCTGGAGATGACGATGTCGGGGGCATCGTTCATGGGGGGCTAGGAACTCTCGGCGACGAAGTCAGCACCTGATGGATCACTGGGGCGGCGAGCCGCACAGCCTGCTTGTCGGGGTGGGAATGCTCGTCCCGGCAGAGGATTTCGCCATTTTCGAAGTGGTAGGTGCACGCCCCTTCGGGGCAGAAAAGGTTGAACCGATCAACGACCTGCAGCGTTCCCCGGTGTTCCAGTTCCGTCAGCAGGTTGTCGAGGGGCTTGCGGCGACGCCGGGACTCGGCCCGGCCCGTTATCAGGCAGGGGCCACCGAACGGAGAGAACCGCGGCGGCACGGCGCTGGCCGGATGGCAGTTCGCCTCCCGGGCGAAGGGCAGCCCATGGAGCACAGCCAGGAGCACGCCGCGACGCGCCAGGTCGGACTAGAAGTCGGTCAGGCCGACCCGAAGGGTCTGGAGGAGCAGGCGGCTACCAGGCCCCTTGCTGGGCGGTGAGAACATCACGATGTCGTTGACCAGGAACACACGGTCGCCCGGGCGGAGCCAGTCGATGAGCCCAGACACCACCGGGTTCCAGTAGGCATCGGCTGATGCCGGCGAAAGGGCCCAGGCCGACGTAACCGACACGGCGACGTCATCGTTGGCCACCAGGTCGTCGAAGGCTTCGGAGAAGGAGGCCGAGAAGGAATTGCTGACCACCAGCACCCGGTGGCGGGCCGTCGCGAAGTCCCCAGGTTCCGGCAGAGCCCGACACCCGATAGGAGTCAACGAGTGATGCCACCCCCATCTCGGCCGGAAACGGGGTATGTCCCGCATACAGGCTGAACGGGGGCAGGTTGTCGACCCCGACGGCGTTCGTGCTCCGGGTGCCCAGGAGGCCTGCCGCAGGGGTCGCTCCACCCAGCGGTAGCAGACCAGCGAGAGAATCACGATCAGGACGACCTGGGATGGCAGCGCCCACGAAGGCAAGTTGATGTCCAGCGGCTCAGGGACAGCACGATCCAGTGCCAGAAGTAGAGGGAATGGAAGATCAGCCCCACGCCGATCAGGCCGAGGGCCGGAGCCAATGGCGGCAGGCTGCCGGCCCCCATCTCTCAGAGCCTGGGCGGCACAAGGAAGTAGCCGGGGGCCTGCTGGCTGGGATGCAGCTGAACGAAGGCGATCAGGGACACCAGCGAGGCCACCCCCCGCATCACGGCAAGGGCCCGCAGGCCGTCAATCTCGGACCGCTAGCCGGCGCCCGCGATGTGCCCGATGCCCCAGGCCAGGGAGTTCTGGGAGCGGATGGCTTCGATCACATGCCCACCCCTTCACCAGCCTCTCCCGGGCCACCGTCTCTGAGGCGGGCCAGCACCAGCAGGCCCACCGCTGTGGGCAGAAGCACGGTGCACACCCGCAGCACGAGAATGACGGCCAGCGCCACTGATCGATCGACGCCGAAGGCCACCGCCAGGCCGATCGCCGTGGCCTCCGCCGTGCCGACCCCTGCCGGCAGGAAGGAAAGGACTCCGCCGAGGGCCATCGCCGTGCGGATCACGGCGGCCTGGGTCAGTGCCAGGGGATCCCCCAGCATCTCGAAGAGGCCCATCAGCGCCGCCGCCTCGATCAGCCAGACCAGCGCCGCCAGGGCGGTGCCCACCAGCAGGGGCCAGGGACGCAGCAGCCGGCGCAGACGGCCCACCGCTCCGAGGGCTTCCCGCAGCAGCCGGGTCAGTCCTCTCCAGCGCCGGTGGGCCGGCAGCCGGTCGAGGAACGCTTCCAGGCGTCGCAGCGCGGCGGGGTGGGTCAGCAGCCAGGCGCCGATGGCCAGAGTTCCCCCGCCGGCCACAACAGCAGGCAGGATGCGGCCCCCGAGCCCCCAGGCCAGCACCAGCAGGGCTCCGGCCAGGTCCGTCACCCGCTCCGCCAGGGTCCCCCCCACGCCCACCTGCATCGGGATGCCGTGGCGACGCTGCAGCCACAGCCCGCGCAGGGCCTCACCGCTGCGGCCTGGTGCGGCCACCAGGGCGAGGCCGGCCGCGTAGATCCTGCCGCTGGGACGCCAGGGCAGGGGGTGTCCCAGCTGCCTGAGATAAAACTGCCAGCGCTGAAACAGCAGCAGGTAGCCCAGGGCCACCAGCGCCGCCACCAGGCCCCAGCACCACCATGGCAGTGCCGCCAGGGAGCGCATCACGTTGGCGAAGCCGAACCAGAAGCTGAGCCCCAGGTAGAGGCCCAGGGTGGCCACCAGCCCCAGGAACCAACGCTTTTTCATCAGCGGCTGGGACGCTGCCGGGGGCACGGACGAGGGGCGCACACCGGCGCGCTCACGGTGTGAAGCGCAGCTTCTGGGCGGCATAGAGACACATCCTCGCCAGGATCAGCCCCTCCTTCACGTGGGCGATGTTGGAGCTGCCGTAACTGCGCTCCTGATACCGCACCGGCACCTCCACGATCTTGAGGTTCAGCTTGGAGGCACCGAAGAGCAGGTCGAAATCGCCGAAGGGGTCGAAGTCGCCGAAGTAGGCCCGCCCGGCCTTGAGGCGCTCGTAGTCCGCCTTCCAGATCACCTTGGTGCCGCAGAGGGTGTCCTTCAGGCGTTGGCGCAGCAACCAGGAGAAGGCCGCAGCGAAGAAACGGTTGGCGGCCGTGTTCAGCGGTGGCATGGCGGCGCTGGTGCGGGGATACACCAGCCGGCAGCCGTTGACGAATTCCCCGCGGCCCTCGGCCAGGGCCTTGTAGAAGCGGGGCAGGTCTTCGGGGCGCACGGTGAGATCCGCATCCAGGATCATCAGCACCTCCCCTTCGGCCTGATCAAAGCCCAGCCAGACGGCGTCCGCCTTGCCACGGCCGCTCTGGCGCAGGGCCCGCAGCTGCAGGGGGCCGCGGTAGGCCGCGCAGACCCGCTCGATCTCCGCCCAGGTGTCATCGGAGGAATGCCCTTCCACGAACAGCACCTCGGTGGCCGACCCCAGCAGGGGCATGCGGTCGATGGCGGCGGCGATGTTGCCGGCCTCGTTGCGGGCCGGGATGACCACGCTGACGCTGGGCCGGCTCTGACTCGGGGTGGCGGGACGGGCCACCAGCCAGTGGGTGAGCCCGAACTGCTCCAGGACGGGCAGCTGGCTCAGCCAGCGGTTGGCCAGGGGGCTGAGCAGGGGGAGGCGGCGGGGCAGCAGGCAGCGGTGCCCCTGCTTGAGCACCTCCCAGCCGGCCAGGTCGAGCAGGTTCTGCACGTCCCTGGGGGTGAGCCAGCTCTCGGGGGGCTGGGGCTGGCGCAGGCCCAGGGTTTCCGCCGTCTTCAGCAGGGGCTGCCACAGCCAGTTGTGGAAACTCACCACCAGCCGCGTGCGGTCATGGCAGAACGCCGCCAGCCGCTCGAGCACCCCCTGCACGTCCTCGAGGGTGTTGAGGGTGTTGGCGACCAGAATCACATCGAAGGGCTGGCTTTCCCCGATTGCCTCCGGGGTGATGGCCGCCGCTTCGGCGCAGACGATCCGCAGGTTGGGGTGGGCTGTCCGGGCGGCGGCGGCGATGGCGGGGTCGCGCTCGATGCCCACCCCGTGGCTTGGGTGGGTGGCGGCCAGCAGATCCCCCAGGCCGCAGCCGATCTCGAGCACCCGCAGGCCCGGGGCGACCAGCAGCTGGTGCAGCCGGTTCAGATCCTCGTAGTAGGCGCGGTTGCGGCGGTGGAACCGTTGCAGTCGTTCGGGCTGAAGCGTGCCGTTCATCGCAGCAGGGCCAGGGCGCCGGCCACATCCAGCCGCAGGCCGCTGGCCACGGCCCGCAGCGTCCGCAGGGTGCGGTTGCCGGGGTCGAGCCTGTCGGCGGCATCGAGCGCCACCTGGGCCTGGCCGGGGTGGAAGCGGTAGAGCTGCACGAAGCCGAGGGCCATCAGGGCATGGGGATTGGTGGGTTCGAGGGACACGATGCGCTGCAGCGTGTCGACGGCCCCATCGGCGTGCCGCTGCAGCGCCTGGGCCAGGGCCAGACCATAGAGGTCCTCCAGGTCAGCGCCTCCGGAGCGGGGGGGACGCTCCTGCAGTCGGGCCGGCAGCAGCCGCTCTGCCTGGGCGAGATAGATCTGCTGGGGATCGCGCTGGTTGATCTGGCCCACCTGCCGGAACAACAGATCCAGATCACCCCGGCGCAGCAGCCTCCCCAGCGCGAGTAGCTGGTCGATGCGGTTGGGGGGCGCCCCGGCGTCGATGCCCTGGCCGCTGCCGCCCGCGGCGGCCACCGTCAGCGTGAGCGGCGTGCTTTGAAGATCCAGTGGCTGTCCGCGGCCGCCAGTGGCGCGGGCCCGCAGCCTGTAGGCCCCGTCGGGCAGCCCCGCCGGCACCACCAGGGCCAGGCGTTCGCGGACCTCCAGGCAGGCGGGAGGCCAGGCGCGCACCATCCCCTGGCCGATGCCGCGGTCGTGGCGCCAGTTCGGCAGGCCAGCTTCGGCGGATTCCGGCCCCCAGTCGAGCAGCAGCAGGCCGTCCTGCAGCGCGGCCGCCGGCCCCCGCAGCCGGCTCACCAGCACCGCCTCGCTCCCCGGCCGCAGGGGGGAGGGCGGCTCGACGCTGAGATCCAGCTGGAGGCGTCGATTCGGTCCGCAGGCCACCGGTCTCACCTCCAGGCTGAGCTGTCGCCGCTGGAAGAGCTCGGCGCTGCTGCCGTCGGGCAGGGGCCAGCGGCCGGCGGCCTGGAACGCCGGAGAGCGGCGCACCATCCCATCGAGGGCGGCCTGGCGCGCGTCGCTCATCACCCCCTGGTCGCCCCCCTTGAGCAGGAACCAGTCGAAGCCGGCCAGGTCGCCATCCAGCTGGTCGAGCGGAGCCACGGTCTGGCGGGCGGCGACGCGGAAGTCCTGACGGCGCCCTTCGGCGTCGAGGTTGAAGGCGTTCAGGCCCTGGCTGTCGGGCAGCACCGCCAGGGTGGAGAGCTGGTGGGGACTGCGCTGCCGGATGGTGGAAACGATCGCCTCCAGGGGCCAGGGGGGCCCTGAGATGGGGGGGCGCGGCGGGAACCCGGTGGGGTTGGCCGCCAGGGCGAACTGGCTGGCCAGCGCCCCCCAGATCCCGATTCCCACCACCGCCAGTCGCCAGCCGGTCGTCCAGCGGCCGGCGGCCGAGGCCAGCACGATCCCCAGGCCGAGGCACAGCTGGGGAACCAGGGGCAGCACGAAGCGGAAATCCTTGGTGCTCATCAGGGTGGCCAGCAGCAGGGCCCCGAGCGGAAAGCTCAGCCACCAGGTGAGCCGCCGCCAGGGCCAACGGGAGGCTGGGGTGCGGCGGCGGGTCCACCAGCTCAGCAACCCTCCCGCCACCACCACCGCCACCAGGGCGGCCCCGGCCATGGTGGGCAGCAGCCGGGGGTAGAACAGCCAGCCCGCCAGGGTGTTCGCCTCCAGACCGTCCTGATACAGCACCCCCCACTGGCGGGCCTTGTTGACCGTGGAGAGGATGGTCAGCCAATTCTGGCTCCACCAGGGCCAGGCCATGGCCGTGGCCGCCGCCGCCGCCAGCAGCAGCTGGGCCAGCCGACCGAAGCGTGCTTTCCGGCTGCGTTGGAGCAGGGGAAGGAGGGCCATCCAGGCCAGGCCCAGCAGGGGCAGCCAGAGCATCACCAGGCCGGTCGGGCGTGTCAGAACGACCGCCCCGAGCCCCAGGCCGCCGCCCAGGCTCCAGAGCCAGGGGCGCCGGGGGCGTCCCTGCACCCGCACGGTCAGCAGCCACCAGGTGGCGGTGAGAACGGCCGTCAGGCTGAAATCGATCAGGTAGTCGCTGCGCTGATTCAGCAGGGCCGGGGAGACGCCACAGAGAAAGGCGGCCCAGAGGCCAGCGGCCCGGCTGTGGGCCAGGCGACCAAGGCCGTACAGGCTCCCCAGCAGCAGGGCCTGGAACAGGCCGTTGGAGAGGATCGCGCTGCCATAGCCAGGCCCCAGCAGGCTGAACACCGGTGCCGTCACCAGATAGGTGAAGGGCCCCCGGTAGGTGGGGGTTTCGGCCCAGAGCCGCTGCCACCACAGCGGATCCAAGGGAGCGGCCTCGCCGAGTACCTGCCAGACCCCCAGGGCCCGGCTCAGGTGTTCCCCCTGATCCCAGGCCGGCGGCTGGCCGTGGCGCTGCAGCCAGAGGACATCAAGGAGCAGCCCCGCCAGCCACAACCCCAGCAGGATCCAACCCTCCCGACCGCGCGCCAGCCTCAACGGGCCCTCCCTGACGCTTCGGCCAGCACCCAGGGCTCCAGCTCGGGGGCCTGCAGCCGCACGGGCCATCCGGCCGGCAGCTCCTGACGCCGGATCCACACCCGCTCCCCAGGGGGAACCTGCTCTGGCGCTCCGATGCGGGAAATCAGCCTGGGGCTGGCCAGAGCCACCAGGATCAGCCCCGCGTGTTCCCCGCCGCTCAGGGGCGTGCCGGCGGCGGCGGCAATGGGCTTGGCCGCCAGTGTCGCCGCCGCCTCAGGGCGTGCCAGGGCCTGCCGTTGCAGGGGGCTTCTGTCCGTGAACAGACCAGCCTGAACGAGCATGGCCAGGGCCAGCCAGGGACCGATCAGCAGCGCCCCCAGTCGGCGCTGGCCACGGCCACACCAGGGCACCAGGGCCCAGGCCAGCCCCAGGCATCCCGCCGCCACGGCAAACAGAGTCGGCGCCGGTGCTAGGGCGGCCACCCCATTGGCCACCAGTATCCCGGCAGGCGTTCCCGGCCACAGCACCATCGCCGCCACCAGGACCATGACAACTCCCAGGCCACCGATGCCCAGGCCCGCCCAGCGGCCGACCCTGCCGGCTCCGCGGCTCCAGGAGCGCAGGCCGGCGGTGGCCGCCAGGGCGACAAAGGGGGTGAGCTGCAACCCGTAATAGGGGGTTTTGGTGCGGAAGGCGCTGAGCAGGAGAAGCATCAGCAGCGGATAGAGGAGTAACAGCAGGCGCCGGGTCCTCTCCAGCGGTGCGACGAGCCAGCTGCGCCAGCCCGCCAAGGCGAACAGGCTCCAGGGGAAGGTGTTGGCTGGCAGGTTCCAGAGGTAATAGAGCGGACCGGCGCTGTAGACATCGCTCTCCGAGAGGTAGAGCAGCTTCTGCCACAGGCCTGCCACCACCGGCAGGCCGAGCACCCGCAGACTCAGGCCCAGCCAGAGGGCCACCGGCAGCCAGCCCAGGGTGAGGCCGAGCCAGAAGGCGGGCAGGCGCAGCACGGGCCGGCGCTCCAGCAGGGCGAAGGGCAGCAGGGCCAGCACGGGCAGCGCCACCATGAAGCCCTTGATCAGGAAGGCCGGGCCGATCCAGCCTCCGGCCAGAATCGTCCAGTGCCGTTGTGGGCTGTCACCGGCCCGCAGCAGGGCCAGGATTCCCAGCAGCTCCAGGGCCAGCAGCGGCATGTCCTGGCCGGCCAGGTGGGCATAGTCGAGCCACAGGGGGGTGAGCGCCAGCACGGCCGCAGCGAGCCAGCCAGTGCGCTCGCCACCCATCAGGTGCCTGGCCAGGGCCGCCGTCAGCAGCAGGGAGGCCACGGCGGCGACAAGGGACGGCAGATGGGCCACCAAGGGGCCGACCCCCAGCAGCCGGTAGGCCGTGGCGATCAGCCAGGGCAGGCCGATGCTGCGATCGAAGACGACCTGGTCCCACCAGGGGGGAGCCAGCCACTGGCCGCTCTCGGTGATCCAGCGGGCCTGCAGGGCGTAGTAGCCCTCGTCGTGGGCCAGGAAGCTGCGCGGCGCCGCCGTCAGCAACAGGGGCAGGAAGGGCAGCGTCGCCCACAGGGCCTTCATGGGCGGCACTCTGGCAGCACCCCCGGGTACCGGACGTTGTGTTTTCTGGCACATTGGATCTGGATGGTCAGCCCTGCCTGGGTGATTGTGCGGTTGGCGCATTGCGCCGCTTCCGTGTGAGGAACCCATGAAACTCTTCCAGCAACTGCTGGTTGCACCCGCAGCCCTTGGCCTGCTCGCCCCTGTGGCGGTCCAGGCAGCTGAGCTCAACATCGATGGCGTCAACAAGTACGCCTCCGAGGAGCAAGTCACCAGCATCAACCAGTTTTCCGACGTCAAGCCCACCGACTGGGCCTTCCAGGCCCTTTCGAACCTGATCGAGCGCTACGGCTGCGTCGCCGGCTACCCGAACGGCACCTACAAGGGTGGCCAGGCCATGACCCGCTACGAAGCGGCGGCCCTGCTGAACGCCTGTCTCGACCGGATCACCGAGGTGACCGACGAGCTCAAGCGCCTGATGGCCGAGTTCGAGAAGGAGCTCGCCGTGCTGCGCGGCCGCGTCGATGGCCTGGAGGCCAAGGTGGGAGAGCTCGAGGCCACCCAGTTCTCCACCACCACGAAGCTGACCGGTAAGGCCACCTTCATCATGGGCGCCAACAGCTACGGCGGTAATGCCCAGGTGAGCCCCCTCGCTACGGCTGTCACCGGCGTCCCCGCCTTTGTCCCAGGGTCCCTCACCCCCTTCGGTCTGCTTGATGCCAACACCTGGGCGAACCAGGCCCGTCGGACCCAGGGCGCCACGGCGTTCAACTACGACATCCAGCTCAACTTCGACACCAGCTTCACCGGCAAGGACCTGCTGCGCACCCGTCTGCGCGCCGGTAACTTCGCCCAGTCGCCTTTCGGCGGCCCCACCGTTGGCCTGAACGCCACCGAAGCCGGCTTTGAGGAGTTCTGCGGCACCGGCGTCGACTGCGGTGACGTGGTCGCCATCAACCGCCTGTTCTACCAGTTCCCCCTGGGCAGCAACTTCACCGCCACCATTGGTGGTCGGGTGCGTCAGGACGACATGCTGGCCGTGTGGCCGTCCGCCTATCCGGCTGACACCGTCCTCGACATCTTCACCTACGCCGGTGCCCCCGGCACCTACAGCCTCAACCTGGGCGCTGGTGGTGGTCTGTGGTGGAAGAGCGGCGGCTTCAGCGTCAGCGCCAACTACGTCTCCGCCAACGGTGACGTGGGCAACCCGATCGCCGGCACCCCTGACTGCGGCGGCATCGGCAACGCCTGCTCCGCCCAGACGGGTACGGCCCAGGTGGCTTACACCGGCTCCAACTGGGGCATCGCGGCGGCCTACACCTACTCCTCGGGTGGTGCCGGCACCTATGGCGGCAACGCCACACCTCTGGCTAACTCCCTCTTCCTGAACTCTGCTGCCACCAACTCGGTGGGCATCAGCGCCTACTGGCAGCCCACCAACTCTGGCTGGATCCCCTCGATCAGCACCGGCTGGGGCATCAACCGCAACCAGTTCAACGGCACC
>JBBQIH010000044.1:0-11817 GCA_038324725.1 Cyanobacteriota bacterium
AAACCTATCCTGGTGTCCATGGCGCTGTGGAACCACACCGATCCATCTCGAACTCGGTTGTGAAACGCAGCAGCGGCGACGATAGTTGGGGGGAAGCCCCCTGCGAAAATAGCTCGATGCCAGGTAAAACTTCTGCTCTGCAGCTGCCGTCAGGCGGCATGTGAGCCAGCAGTTCTTAGCTGAGCTGTAGGAAAAGCCACCCGAGGAGGGTGGCTTTTCTATTGGCCACCTGTGGGATAGCCAACGCCAAAACAGGGCCAGGGGCTGTTGGCGTGCCGATGGGCAAAATGCTTCGGTGGAACCTCTCAATACCCATGACATTGGTCCTGCCGTGAATTGGCGTCGTCGCTTACGTCCCATCTGGAAGGCCTATGCGCTTTGGCTGCGGGCAGATTGCGTCGATCTCAGTGCCGCTTTCGCCTACCACACCCTCCAATCCTTCTTCCCTGCCCTGCTGATCGCGCTGTCGGTGGCTTCACGGCTTCTCGGTCGTGATGTGGAGCGCTTCGAGCGCCTGCTCATCTATGTGGCACAGGTGCTACCTCCATCCGCCCTGCCAGGCTTCGAGGCCACCTTGCGCCGCTTCACGAATCAGGGCTTCGGCGCCGGCCTCCTTGGTCTTGTGCTGCTCGCCCTCAGTGCCAGCAACATCTATCTGACGCTCCAGCGCGGGGCCGACCGTCTCTGGTGGAATCGCCCCTTCGGACTCGACAACCTGCGCTGGCAGCAACACGTCGTTCGTTTCCTCGCCTTGCGCTTGAAAGCCCTGTCGCTCATCCTGTTCGTCGGGGTCCTGATCGTCGTTGACCAGCTCTTCAGCACCGTGCGTCTGTTCAGTTCCAGGGGGTTCCAGGAGCAGGTGCAGCTCTATCTGCCCAAGCCGTTGCTTTGGCTGAGTTCCCTTTCCGATGGCCTGGATTTACTCCTTTCCCTACTGATCAGCTTCGCCGCCGCGCTGTTTTTTCTCTGGATGCTGCCGTCGCGCCGGATCCCTTACCGTCCCCTGATTCCCGGCGCCTTGCTCGTCAGTGGCAGCCTTACCCTGTCGAATCTTCTGCTGGGCAGGAGCCTCCTGGCCCTCGGCTTGAGATTCCAGGCCTATGGGGTGGTTGGTGGCGTCTTGCTGCTGACCCTCTGGGTCTGGATGGTGGGGGTGATCCTGTACTTCGGCCAGTGTTTCAGTGTGGTGCTTTCCGGCGGTGCGCCAGGGGGGCCATCGACACCTCTGCCGCGCTGATGTTGGGCCCGTTTCGAGCCAGGATGGAGGCTGTTTCGTTGGATGGACCCTTGGCCAAGCCTGCCCTCCGGATCCCACCTTTGCCGGCCAGCCTCGCCCTTGTCTGCATGGCTGTGGGCGCCGTCGTTGTGATCGGTCTGACCACCCTGGCGTTGGTGCCGCTGCTGCTCGGTCTCGGCCTGCTGGCGGCCTGGTTGGTGGCGGCGTTGCTGCTGGGCTGGGCCGGCCTTGAAGGTCTGGCGGCGATCGAACGTTGGATCGAGAATGATCCGCGCTTCCAGCGTTGATGGAGCGCCGTATCCCCTGGCTCTGGATCGGCGTGGCGGCTGCCCTGCTGCTGGTGCCCACATCGGTGGGCAGGATCCTGCTGGATGTGGTCGGGGGACTCACCCTCACCTTGCTGTTGCTGCCGCTGCTGCTCGCAGGGGTGGGCCTGATCGGCTGGCAAGTGCTCCGCCGCCGCCTGCGCACCTGTCCAAACTGTGGCTTCACCAGCCTGGGCAGCGAGGCTTGTCCAGCGTGCGGCAGCGGCTTCGACATCGCTGACGCACCTGGATCGGAGTCCACTGCAGCCTCCGGATCGTTTTTCTGGGGATCGAGGCCCGACGCAGAGGTCGACGCACGCGACGTGACCATCAACGTGGATGCCGTCGATCTAGGGGCTTCCGGCCCCGCGGAGGGTGCCATCCGAGAGAGCGAAACTCCCTGAGGGATCGGCTCATCCGTTGATGACGGGATTGTCCTGGCCAAGGCGGGACAGCTCCAGCAGCCTTCGTTCGCGCAGATGCAGGAACAGGGGCGCGCCGAAGGCAAAGGCGATCGTGACGCAGCTGAGTAGCACCCAGCCGAGTCCCCGCAGGCCGAGACGGCGACTTTCTCGCACCATCCAGATTGTGACGGCCGTTGCCCCGATGGCCAGATCACGGGACAGGGAGCGGGCCGCCGGATTGGCATTCGCCTGGCGAATGAACAGACCCAGATCAAAGGCCGACCCTTCGCTGTGGATGAAATCCAGATTGGCCAGCCAGGGCAGGACTCCACCAGCCACAGCCAGGGCCAGGTAGAGCCAGGCGATCCAGCTGAGGCCGCCAGGTCCTTGTCGGGTCAGGAGTGCTTCTTCGCTCATGGGCTGTAGGGCGTAGGGGGACGTTCTGGCTCGTTCGGATCCCATTGCATCACCTGCTGTTCCACCTGCTCCAGCACCGACGCGCAGCGCTCCGCGTAGGCCAGAGCCCTGCGGTACAGATCGGCCATCGCCTCCACATCCAGCTCCTGGTCCTGCAGCTGGGCCAGGCAGAGCTCGAGAGCCGTCTGGGATTCGCGGAAGCTCAGATCCTCGGCCCCATGCTCCGCCAATGGAGGTTTGGACGTTGCGTCAGAGGGTTCTTGAGGCGGAGCGCCGGATTTGGGGGAGGTCCTGGCCATCGGTTGAAACTGGGATGGGATGGGTAGAGACTCAGCCGTGTGGTTCGGCGGTGTCGCCAGGGGGAACGGCCGTCGGATCGGGGCTCTCGGAGGACTCCGGGCCAGGTCCGTTCCATTCGATCCCTAGCACCCGCATGGCCACCCTGCCATCGGCCAGCTCGGCGATGATCTCGGCGTCCGGCCGAAGCTGGCTCACCGAGCGCAGCAGGCGTCCGTCGCCGTCCCGCAGCAGGCTGAAGCCCCTGGCCAGCAGGTGCTGGGGAGAAAGCGCCCGCAGCAACTGGCGTTGCCGTGCCAGCCACTGCTGCTGTTGCTCCAGCAGCCGTCGCGGGTGCAGCCGCAGCAGCTGCTCCTGTCGGGTGGTCAGCCGTTGTCTGGCTGAGGCAAGGCGCAACGACAGGGTGCGCTGCAGATGGTCGCGCTCCTGAGCCAGGGACCGGAGCACTTGGCTGCGGTCCGGCAGCACGGCCACCAGGGCGGCTGTCGGTGTGGCGGCCCGGTAGTCGGCCACCAGATCAGCAATGGTGACGTCATCTTCGTGGCCGATGCCACAGATGACGGGCCACGGCGACGCCGCCAGGCAGCGAGCCAGCTGCTCGCCGTCGAAGACGGCCAGATCCTCCCGGCTGCCCCCGCCACGGGCCAGCACCAGGGCTTCGAGGCCCAGGCTGGCGTTCTGCTGGCCAAGGCTGTCGATGGCACTGACGATCTGGGACTCCACATTCCCCTGAACGGGGATCGGCACCACGAGCAGCTCCGTGGCAGGCCAGCGTTCCCGTGCTGTACGCAGCATGTCGGCCAGGGCGGCGCTGGGCACACTGGTGAGCAGGGCGATGTGACGAGGCCAGGCCGGTAGCGGACGCTTGCGCTCGGGGTCGAGCAGACCCTCCGGCTCCAGGCGGTCGCGGACCTGCTCAAACTGGCGCAGCACCGTGGTCAGGCTGGGGCGCAGATCCAGCACCTGCACCGTGAGGCTGGCCCGGGCGGCCCAGAAGTTGAGCTTGCCGACCACCACCACCCCATCGCCTTCCTGGGGAACGAAGCTGAGTTTCTGCAGCTGGGAGGCCCAGATCACCCCCTGGATGCTGGCCTGGCCGTCGAGGAGGCTGAGCCAGAGATGGCCTTTCTTCTGCTGGGGACGCCCCACGGTGGCCTCCAGCAGGAAGCGGGGCGCGAACCCTCGTTCGAGCAGGGTACCGATGGCTTGGTTCAGCTCGGCGACCGTGAAACGGGGAAGGCTGTCGTGCTGGCGGGCAGCCGCGGTGCTGCCAGGGGCCATGAGCATGGAGTCAGTGCTGGAGCTTGCGATAGCAGAGCCACCAATAGAGGCTAAGCAGGCCTGCCACCAGGGCCACAGCCCGCCCAACGGGATGGTCCAGGCGGATCAGGCCAGCCCCGGTGATCACCAGGGCGCTGCTCAGCAGCCTGGACCCATCGCGACGGTTGCCGACATAGAAGCGGGAAACAGTGGCGGTCGGTGCCATGGGGGGACGCAACCCGGGAGGGACCCCAACCTAGGACCGCAACTGGGGCCATGAAAAAGCCGCCGGCTGAACCGGCGGCCACGGCCACGGAGGCCATTCAACTGTCGGTGGGCGCGTTGGTCCCAGGGCGTCAGCCGAGGCCAACCTGGGCCAGAATGCCTTGGCCGGTAAGAATTTCGGTCGCGAGGCCGATCACAAAGCCCATCATGGCCAGGCGGCCATTCCAGGTTTCGGCGAAGTTGACGAAACCGAAGCGGGGCTGGGAAGCGTCAGACATGAAAGGAACCCTCAGGGGAGACCTCACTGTAACGAATCATGGAGGGATCTTGACAGTGGCGAAGGATACAAACTCGGGTGTGGGTTGCACGGTTGACAGGAGTTCCCTCTGGGGGCCCGGTACTGAGGAGCACCGGCGGGCTCCCCGGGCCCGCTTCCAGGAGCACCTGGCGGCGCCGCTGCCCAGCGAGATCGATCTGGTGCTGGTCACCGACCTCGATGGAACCTTGCTGGAAGGGACTATCCCAACCCGCCGCCGCCTGTATGGCTGGCTGGCCTCCCAGCGCCACAGGATCCTGCAGGTCTTCAGCACGGGACGGGACCTGCGTTCCGTTGCCCGGCTGCTGGTTGAGGAGGCTGCCCATGGCCTCCATCCCCCCCACCTGGTGATCGGCGATGTGGGCTGCACCGTGGCCTGCGGCGCTTCCCTCACCCCCTCGCCCCTGGCGCTGGAGCCGATCGAGGCCCTCTGGCGTGGACGGGCGGAGCAGGTTCTTCCCCTGCTGGCGAGCCTCCCGGGTCTCTCTGCCAAGCCGCTCAGCACGGTTCGGCGCCTGGCCTACGGCATCGATCCCCTCAGGCTCGACCTCAGCCGACTGCCGGCGATCGAGGCCCATGGGGTGGATTGCCTCGTCTCCGGCGACAAGTACCTCGACGTATTGCCAGCCGGTGTCAACAAGGGCAGCACCCTGCTGGGGTTGCTCGAATGGCTGGAGTTGGAAGCCGCCCTGGTGGTCACGGCGGGAGATTCCCTCAACGATCTGGCCATGTTCGAGACGGGTCTTCAGAGCGTGATGGTGGGCAATGCGGAGCCCGGACTGGTGCGCGCCCTGCCGGGCCTGTCCCGCACTTACCGCGCCAGCGGCCATGGCTGCGAGGGCATCCTCGAGGGACTGCGCCATTTCGGTTACGGCCATCTGCTGCACGGACTGATCTGAGCGACACCTGACCTGGGCAGATCAGATCCGCTGGATCAGCGTTCCTTGGCCTGGTCGCGACGCTCCCGCGCCAGTCCGGCCTTGGTGCGGGCAGTGGCAATGCCCTGGCGGGGATCCTCGGGCCAGGGGTGGCGCGGGTAACGGCCGCGCAGCTCCCGGCGCACCTCGGCGTAGCCCTGGCTCCAGAAGCCGGCCAGGTCACTGGTGACCGCCGCCGGGCGTCCCGCCGGTGACAACAGCTCCACCCGCACCGCCAGCCGGCCGTCCAGGACCGTCGGCCCTTCGAGGCAGCCGAACATTTCCTGCAGCTTTACCGCCAGCACCGGGGTGCCGTTCCCGTAGGCCAACGGCACCCGACGGCCGGATGGGACCGTCTGGGTGAGGGGCAGCAGCCGATCCAGTTCCCGGCGCAGGGACAAGTCCAGATCGCCCCAGAGCAGTTCCGAGAGGTCCAACCGCTGCAGATCCTGAAGACTGCGCAGACCGCCCAGGTGGGGACCCAGCCATGACTCCGGATCCTGCTGCAGCCGCTCCGGCGACCGGTCGGGCCAGGGTGCTCCCAGGTGCTGGTGGGCCAGCATCAGACGCTGCTGCAGCTGGCGGCTGGTGTGGCACCAGGGCAGTGCCTCCAACCCCAGCTCCTTCAGCCCTTCCAGTAGAGCCCGCTCCACCAGTTCCCCGCTGGCTTCGGGCCAGGGGCGGCGCTCCAGCACCAGGGCCCCGGCGCGTCGCAGCCGTTCGCAGCGCACCCGCTGGTCGGCGCTATCCCAGCGGGCTTCGGTGCACGCCTCGATCCCGTCCGCCAGCAGCTCCTCCAGGCCCCGGCGGGAGAGGGCCACCGCCAACCGCACCCGGGCTTCCTGGCCCTGGCCATCGACGCTGGCGATCGCCAGGGCTTCGGCCCCGGCGAGGGGGTCCATCGGGGGAAGGGCGGCGCCGCGACCGCTGCGCATCAGAAAGTGCCCATCGCCCCGGCCCCGGCCCAGGGCCAGCCGTTCCGGATAGGCCCAGCCCAGCAGCTGGGCCGCCCGGTCATCGTCGCAATCGGAGGCGGCATCGCGGCTAGCGGGGCGCCCGTCCGTGAGCTGGCGCAGCAGCTGGGATTGGAGGTCTCGCCAGGGGCCCCTTGCCCCGGCACGGTCATGGCCGCCAGGGCCTGCGGAACTCCGCCGCAGCCAGTCGAGGCGCCGCATCAGATCGCTGCCGGCCTCGCGGCGATCGAGGGGATCCCGTTCGCTCAGCAACACCGCCATGGCGCTGGCCAGGGCTTCCCAGCCCCGTTCCCTGGCCCGCAGCAGCATGTGGGCCAGGCGGGGATGGACCCCAAGCCGGGCCATCGCCCTCCCATGGCCGGTGATGCGTCCGCCAGCATCGATGGCGCCCAGCTGCAGCAACAGGCTTCGGGCCTCCGTGAGGGAACGGCGGGGGGGCGCCGTGAGCCAGGGGAGCGTGTCGTCCGCCGTGGAGCCCCATTCGGCCAGTTGCAGGGCGATCGGCAGGGGATCGACTTCGAGCAGTTCCGGGGGATTGAAGGCGGGGCGTCGCTGCTGTTCCGCCGGAGACCACAGCCGCAGGCAGTGTCCGGGTCCGAGCCGCCCGGCCCGGCCGCGCCGCTGCTCGGCACTGGCCTGACTGGCGGGCTGGGTGACCAGGCCATCCATTCCCGTGGCCGGGTCAAAGCGGCTGAGACGGCTCAGGCCGCTGTCGATCACCAGGGTCACGCCGGCGATCGTGAGCGAGCTCTCCGCCACCGCCGTGGCCAGCACCAGCTTGCCGGCCGCCTGGCGGGTCGCTGCGATGGCCCGACCCTGGGCCGCCAGCGGTAGCTGGCCATGCAGGAGAGCGCAGTCCACTTCGGCCCCCCAGGGGGTGGCTTCGATGGCCCGTCGCGCCGTCTCCAGCTCCCCCAGGCCAGGCAGGAACACCAGCACGGTGCCCCGTGGCTGGGGCTGGTCGAGCCAGTGGCCCTCGAGAGCCCGCAGCACCTGGCGCTCGAGCCGCTCCTCCTGCCGCGGCGGTTGGTAGGTGACCGTGACCGGATGACTGCGGCCCTCACAGCTGATCACGGAGGCCCCATCCAGCTCGGCGGCCAGGGGTTCCAGGTCGAGGGTGGCCGACATCACCAGCAGCCGCAGCTCAGGGCGCAGCAGGCTGCGGGCCTGCCGCACCAGGGCCAGGGCCAGATCCGCCTCGGCCTGGCGCTCATGGAATTCGTCGAAGATCACGCAGGCCACCCCTTCCAGGGCGGGATCGGCCTGGAGCCGACGCAGGAACAGGCCAGCGGTGACCACCTCCAGACGGGTGGCCGCCGAGGTGCGCGACTCCAGCCGCACGCTGTAGCCGACCCGACCGCCCAGGGGTTCGCCGAGGTTGGCCGCCAGGCGCTCGGCGGCGGAGCGGGCCGCCAGCCGGCGCGGCTCCAGCATCAGGAGACAGCCCTCCTGGCCGAAGCTCTCCAGCAGGGCCAGGGGGACCCGGGTGGTTTTGCCGGCTCCGGGTTCTGCCTGGAGCAGCAGGGTGGCCCCGGGCCTGAGGGCGGCGGTGATGGCCGCGAGGCGGCCGTCAATGGGCAGGGACGGATTCAGCGCACGTGGCGGAGGCCGTCCACCGGGTGATAGGCCTCACCGGTGGTTTCCTCGTAAACGATCGCCGGCAGACCTGTTTCGAACATGGTCTGCAGGGCCTCTTTCAGGTAGGGGTTCCAGCCGCCGGTGGTGACCTTGCCATGACGCACCGTCCAGTCCCAGGTGCCCTGGAGATCGCGGGGAATGCGGCCCTCTCGATCCCTACGAGCCACCAGGTCCTGGGATTCGACGATGCCGACCAGGATCGGATCCTTCCCATAGGACGGGGTGATGCTCAGCTCGAGCCGGATGGGATCGTCCTTCACCATCTTGAGGCGAAAACGAGGTGGCAATTTCAGTGCTCCGAGCACGGCCGCCACGATTCGCGTTCTCTGATCCACCATCGATCTCCGCCTTTGAGCGCGTTCACCTCAGGGAGCCTATTCAGCGGCCGGCCTGGCGTGGTCAGTTCGGATCGGCAGGGAAGGCGGGCTGTTCGTTGTCGCCACTGAACCGAACCGTCAGCAGGTCCTCCTGGGTGAGCTGGCCGTCGGCGTCGAGGAGCTCAGGGTGGATGGTCAGCCGCCCGGTGCGATCACCTGAGGCCCCACCCGAATCCGTCGCGGCGGCGCCGGGGTCACCTGGCCGTGGAACCGCTCGGAATCCCTGTGCCATCACCCGGAACGCCTGCCAGAGAAGCAGAACAAAGCAGGCCCCGTAGAGGATCGGAAAGATCTGCGAGAGGAGGGAGGTCATGGCGCGATGGGAACCCCGCATGCCGCGGACTCCCCCCCATCATCACCCGTCCGACGGAGCCGTGGTGGTGGCCAGCATCCAGGCCCAGAGGGAGGTGCAGGCGGCTCCGAAGGCGAGAAAGGCGAGAAGCAGGTGGCTTGTGTCCATGACTCGATAAGAAAGTTTACAAATCATAGCTGATCAGGCCGGTTTGCCTCCCCTTCCTGCTGGGGGATGACGTGCCTACGGTTTTGTTACTGACGAGTTTTTGCGATGCGCTCATCCCGCGTTCTTGCCGCCGCCGCCGCCGGGCTTGCGACGGCCACGGCGGCGGCGGCAGCCACGGTCATGGCCACCACCACCCTCATCAGCCCGACCCTCACCTCCCCAGGCCTTGCCCAGCCGGCCGGGGCGGCGCTCGGGCGGCAATCCTTCGTGGCGGCGGCGATCCGCCGGGCGGGCCCGGCCGTGGTCACCATTGACACGGAGCGCACGGTGCAATCGGCCGGTGGCGGTGGCGGGCTGCCCCGGGGGCTGATGAATGACCCCCTGTTCCGTCAGTTCTTCGGCATTCCGCAGCAGGGAGCTCCCTCGCGGCGCACCGAGCGCGGTCAGGGAAGCGGCGTGATCCTGCAGTCCGATGGGTTGGTGCTCACCAATGCCCACGTGGTCGATCAGATCGACCGGGTGACGGTGGGTCTGGAGAACGGCCGGCGCTATGAGGGTCGGGTCGTGGGACTCGACAAGCTCACCGATCTGGCGGTGGTGCGGCTGGTGGGGGCAGGCCCCTGGCCCGTGGCGCCCCTGGGCAATTCCGATGCCCTGCAGGTGGGTGACTGGGCGATCGCGGTGGGGAACCCCTTCGGCCTCGACAACACCGTCACCCTTGGGATCATCAGCAGTCTGAACCGCAACGCCAGCAAGCTGGGCATCACCGACAAACGGCTGGATCTGATCCAGACCGATGCCGCCATCAACCCCGGCAACTCCGGCGGACCACTGCTCAATGCCGATGGTGAGGTGGTGGGAATCAACACCCTGGTGCGCTCGGGGCCGGGGGCGGGACTGGGCTTCGCCATCCCGATCAACCGGGCCCGCAGCATCGTCAGTCAACTGGTGGCGACCGGCCGTGCCACCCACCCGATGATCGGGGTTGGGCTGGATGAGGTCAGGGCGGCCAGTGGCCAGGGCGCGGCACGAGGGGCGGTCGTGGTTTCCGTGCAACCGAACGGACCGGCGGATCGAGGTGGCCTCAAGACCGGTGACGTGATCGTTGCGGCCCAGGGGGCTGTGGTGAAAGATCCCTCCCAGGTGATCACCGCCGTCGAGCGGGCTGGGGTGGGAGGAACGCTCAACCTGACGGTGAATCGTCAGGGGGCGACGGTCAACCTGCGGCTCGTCCCTGGCGATATGGCTCTGTTGCGTCAGGGGTGAGCGAGGTGGCCCGACCCCGCCACCTCGGGTCCGGACCACGGCGTTAGCCAAGAGGCAGCTTTCAGAGGATGTCCATGCCTCCTTTGCCGCCGTCCGGACGGATGGCATCGAGCAGGCCGGCATCGACGGCGAGTTCACCGCCAAAGCGGGCCGGTGCACCCAGTTGCTGCCTCATCACCCACTGCGTGGCAGCCTTCTGGCTCTGCCAGGCCTGAAGCAATTGCTTGGCCAGACCACGCAGGACCTGCGGATCCCCGGTGGCGTCGATGGCCCGGGTCATGCGCTCAAGCTCGAATTTCTGGCCGAGGCTGAGGGCGAGGGGTTCGGACATGGTGGGAGGCGCGATGGGGCGTTTCTGACCGGCCCAAAGCTACAAACTGTTTCAAGATGTCACGTAGCGGCTGTTACAGGGCCTAAGCCCCGGTCAGGAAATCCGCTCAACATCCTGAACAGGGCCTCCACGCCCTGGCCGGGCGCCCACGCCTTGGCCTGGCCCCTGCCCGATCAATGGCGCTCGCGCAGCTCTTCCACGCAGCGGGTGACGCACTCCCCATCCTCCAGGGAGCAGGTGGTGATGCATTCGAAATACACCTCCATGGCATCGCTGGTGCTGGCCGTCTCTTCCCGCTCCGCGTTCCAACCGTCGGTGACGACGTTCTGGATGGTCATCGCTGCTCCTGGATGGGTGACCCTGTCAGCCTATGCACACAGAGCCCACGGCACCAGGGAAATGAGTCTTCCTGCCTAGGCAACCATGAAGTTGTATTTTCAGCCGCTCCGTCAGCTGCCGTTCCCGGACTCCCCAGCCACTCCGCCCTTGGCTTTGGCACCGGCCTTGTCGGCTGATCTGGCCCGCTGTTTCTGTCGCTGCTCCTCCCGTTTGGCGGCCAGCTTGCGCTCCTGCTCCAGGCGCTCGTTCTCCTCGGCCTCCTCGCGTTTCTTTTCCTGGTAGTAGGCGTAGTCACCGCGATAGAGCACCAGTTCGCCGTCGCGCACCTCCACGATCCGGTTGGCCACACGGCCAATGAAGAAGCGGTCGTGAGAGACCAGCAGGGCCGCCCCCTCGTAAGCCATCAGGGCCTCTTCCAGCATTTGTTTGGCGGGGATGTCGAGGTGGTTGGTGGGCTCATCGAGCACCAGCAGGTTGCAGGGGGTGAGCAGCATCAGGGCCAGCGCCAGCCGGGCTTTCTCCCCGCCACTCAGCTTTTCCACCGGCTTGAAGACCGAATCGTTGCTGAAGCCGAAGCTGCCCAGCATGGAGCGCACCTGGGTCTGGGTCCAGTCGGGAACGGCCTCGAAAAGGGTGTTGATCACGGTCTTGGCCAGATCGAGGGCTTCGGCCTGGTTCTGCTCGAAGTAGCCCGCCACCACGTGGTGCTCCCCCAGGCCGGCCTGGCCCTCCAGGGGGAGCTCGTAGCCCATCACCAGTCGCAGCAGGGTGGATTTGCCGGCTCCGTTCGGGCCGACGAAGGCGATCCGATCGCCCCGCTCCACCTCCAGATTCGCCCCCAGGAACAGAATCTGGTCGTCGTAGCCGTGGGTGAGGTTCTCGATCGCCGCCACCAGGCGGCCCGAACGGGGAGCAGGGGGAAAGGCGAAACGCGGCCCGCTCACCGATTCCAGCGGAGCCTCGATCCGCTCCACCTTGTCGAGCAGCTTCTCGCGGCTCTTGGCCTGGGTGCTGCGCGTCGCACTGGCCCGGAAGCGGTCGATGTAGGCCTGCT
>JBBQIH010000045.1:0-11755 GCA_038324725.1 Cyanobacteriota bacterium
TGTGGCAGAGGATCTGGATTTCCTCGGTCTGCAGGGGATGCTGGATCCACCACGCCCCGAGGCGATCCGGGCCGTGGCGGCCTGCCAGGCGGCAGGCATCACGGTGAAGATGATCACCGGCGACCACCTGGAAACCGCCCGGGCCATCGCACGCGAGATGGGCATCGGCCGCGCTCCGGCCGGCGAGTCTGAGCAGCTGGCGGCGATCGACGGCCGCCAGCTGGCCGAACTGGATCCGGATGGCATCGCCGCGTGCGTGGATCGGGTGGACGTGTTTGCCCGGGTGACGCCGGCCCAGAAACTGCAGCTGGTGCAGGCCCTGCAGGCCAACGGTGAGGTGGTGGCGATGACCGGCGACGGCGTCAACGACGCGCCCGCCCTCAAGCAGGCCGACATCGGCATCGCCATGGGCGCCGGCGGCACCGAGGTGGCACGCCAGGCCGCCGACATGCTGCTCACCGACGACAACTTCGCCACGATCGAAGCGGCGGTGGAAGAAGGCCGCACGGTCTACCTCAACCTGCGCAAGACCCTGGCCTTCGTACTGCCGGTGAATGGCGGCGCCTCGATGACGATCCTGCTGGGGGCTGTGCTCGGCACCGCCCTGCCGGTCACCGCTCTGCAGGTGCTCTGGCTCAACATGATCTGCTCGCTGACGATGTCGCTCGCCCTGGCCTTTGAGCCCGTGGCCCCCTGGTTGATGCAGCAGCCGCCCCGGCCGCCGCAGCAACCGCTGCTCACCGGCGGCCTGATCCGCCGGTTGCTGGTGGTGTCGCTGTTCAACTGGATGGTGATCTTCGGCCTGTTCCTCTGGAGCACACGGCGCAGCAGCGACCTGGCCCTGGCCCGCACCATGGCCGTGCAGGGTCTGGTGTTGGCCCATCTGGTCTATCTGGTGAGCATCAGCCAGTTGCGCAGCGCTCTGCTGGCCCTGCCACGGCTGGGCTGGGGTGCCTTCACCCAGGCACCGGCGGTGCTGCTCGGCATCGCTGGCACGGTGGCCGTGCAGTCGATCTTCAGCCAGAGCGCGGTGATGAATCGCTTCTTCGGCACCGCGCCGCTCAACCTGGAGCAGCTGGGAATCTGCGCCTTGCCGATGCTGCTGATGCTGCCCGTGGCCCGGTTGGGGGAGCGGCTCGATCCCACCGATGGCAGGGTTCGGAAGCCCTGAAAGGTGCTCCCACCGGCCTGAACATCCAGCCAAGACCATGAAAAACCCCCCGGCGGTGACCGGGGGATTAGAGGTCCCTCGAAGATTCGAGAAGGGGCGTAGACGGTGTTCGGGAGCCGGAGACTCAGCCGAACTTGCCTGACGTGGACGCGATCAGGAAGGCCGCGTACGTGAGGATGTAGCCGATCGTGAAGTGGGCGAGACCCACCACACGGGCCTGAACGATCGAGAGAGCGACGGGCTTGTCGCGCCAGCCCACCAGGTTGGCGAGGGGCGTGCGCTGATGCGCCCAGACGATGGTTTCGATCAGCTCCTGCCAGTAACCCCGCCAGGAGATCAGGAACATGAAGCCGGTGGCCCACACCAGGTGACCGAAGAGGAACATCCAGGCCCAGACGGCCAGGTTGTTGGATCCCATCGGGTTGTACCCGTTGATCAGCTGGGAGCTGTTGAGCCACAGGTAATCGCGGAACCAGCCCATGAGATAGGTGCTGGATTCGTTGAACTGGGCCACGTTGCCCTGCCAGATGGCGAGGTGCTTCCAGTGCCAGTAGAAGGTGACCCAACCCACGGTGTTCAGGGCCCAGAAGACCGCCAGATAGAAGGCGTCCCAGGCCGAGATGTCGCAGGTGCCGCCACGGCCGGGGCCGTCGCAGGGGAAGGAGTAGCCGAAGTCCTTCTTGTCAGGCATCAGCTTGGAACCCCGGGCATCCAGGGCACCCTTCACCAGGATCAGGGTCGTGGTGTGCAGACCCAGCGCGATGGCGTGGTGGACCAGGAAGTCACCAGGGCCGATCTGCAGGAACAGGGAGTTGTTGCCTGCATTGATGGCATCCAGCCAACCCGGCAGCCAGACGGCGCCGTTGTTGGGCCACGCCGTCGAGGCGATGCTGTCCGAGTTGGCGAGCAGAATGTCCATGCCGTACAGGGCTTTGCCACTGGAGGCCTGAACGAACTGGGCGAACACCGGCTCAATGAGGATCTGCTTCTCGGGAGTACCGAAGGCGACCACCACGTCGTTGTGGACGTAAAGACCCAGGGTGTGGAAGCCGAGGAACAGGGAGACCCAGCTGAGGTGGCTGATGATGGCTTCCTTGTGCTCGAGCATCCGGGCAAGAACGTTGTCCTTGTTGGCTTCCGGGTCGTAGTCGCGGATGAAGAAGATCGCACCGTGGGCGAAGGCACCGCACATCAGGAAGATGGCGATGTACTGGTGGTGCGTGTAAAGGGCCGCCTGGGTGGTGTAGTCCTTGGCAATGAACGCATAGGACGGCAGCGCATACATGTGTTGCGCCACCAGGCTGGTCGCGACTCCCAACGACGCCAGGGCCAGGCCCAGCTGGAAGTGGAGGGAGTTGTTGACGGTGTCATAGAGCCCCCTGTGACCGGCACCCAGGGCGCCACCGAAGGGCGTGCCCTTGGGAGGGTTGTGGGCGTCGAGGATCTCCCGGATCGAGTGGCCGATCCCGAAGTTGGTCCGGTACATGTGGCCGGCGATCACGAAGATGCAGCCGATGGCCAGGTGGTGGTGGGCGATGTCCGTGAGCCACAGAGCTTCGGTCTGGGGGTGGAAACCACCCAGGAAGGTGAGGATCGCGGTACCGGCTCCCTCAGAAGTACCGAACAGCTGATTGGCTGTGTCGGGGTTCTGGGCATAGACCCCCCAGTTGCCGGTGAAGAACGGAGCCAGACCGGCGGGGTGGGGCGAGACCGAGAGGAAGTTGTCCCAGCCGACGTGTTGTCCCCTGGATTCGGGGATGGCGACGTGGACCAGGTGACCGGTCCAGGCGATGGAACTGAAGCCGAACAGCACAGCCAGGTGATGGTTGAGCCGCGATTCAGCGTTCTTGAACCAAGCCAGGGAAGGCAGGAACTTGGGCTGGAGGTGGAGCCAGCCGGCGAACAGGGCCCAGGCCGAAAGGATCAGCATGAAGATGGAACCCTGGTAGAGCTCCATGTTGGTCGTCATGCCGATCGTGTACCACCAGTGGTACAGACCGGAATAGGCGATGTTCACCGGGGAGGAAGCGCCCGCCTGGGTGAAGGCGTCGATGGCGCCCTGGCCGAAGTGGGGATCCCAGATCGCGTGAGCGATTGGACGTACATGCAGCGGATCGGCGACCCACTGCTCGAAGTTGCCCTGCCAGGCGATATGGAACAGGTTTCCCGAAACCCAGAGGCCGATGATCGCCAGGTGACCGAAGTGGGTGGAGAACAGCTTTTGGTAAAGCCGCTCCTCCGTCATTCCGTCATGGCTCTCGAAGTCGTGAGCCGTGGCGATGCCGTACCAAATACGACGGGTTGTCGGGTCCTGTGCCAGACCCTGGCTGAACGAAGGAAATTTCGTTGCCATTGGGAAAGGTCAGGTGGAGGTCAGCCGACCGCGATGAGTCGGGACAGGAAGAAGGCCCAGGTTGTCGCGATACCGCCCAGCAGATAGTGGGCGACACCGACGGCACGGCCTTGGGTGATGGAAAGCGCCCGCGGTTGGATGGCGGGAGCCACCTTCAGCTTGTTGTGAGCCCAGACGATGGACTCGATCAGTTCCTGCCAGTAGCCGCGGCCACTGAAGAGGAACATGAGGCTGAAGGCCCAGACGAAGTGGGCACCCAGGAACATCAGACCGTAGGCACTGGAGGACGAGCCGTAGCTGTTGATCACCTGTGCGGCCTGAGCCCAGAGGAAGTCCCGGAGCCAGCCATTGATGGTGATGGCGCCTTGGGCGAAGTTGCCGTTGGTGATGTGCTGGACGGTGCCGTCGGCATTGACGGTGCCCCACACGTCGCTCTGCATCTTCCAGCTGAAGTGGAAAATGACGATCGACAGGGAGTTGTACATCCAGAACAGGCCGAGGAACACGTGGTCCCAGGCCGACACCTGACAGGTACCGCCACGGCCGGGGCCGTCGCAGGGGAAGCGGAAGCCCAGGTTCGCCTTGTCGGGAACGAGGCGGGAGCTACGCGCGTAGAGCACACCCTTCAGCAGGATCAGCACGGTGACGTGGATCGTGAAGGCGTGGATGTGGTGGACCATGAAGTCGGCCGTTCCCAGGGGGATCGGCGCGGCGGCCACCTTGCCGCCAACGGCCACGACGGCGCCGTTGAACACTTCGCTCACACCGGCCAGCGCGTTAGGAGCGGTGGTGCCGGCGGCAGCGGCGTGCAGACCCTGAATCCATTGCGCGAAGACGGGCTTCAGCTGGATCGCCGTGTCGCTGAACATGTCCTGGGGACGACCCAGGGCACTCATGGTGTCGTTGTGGATGTAGAGGCCGAAGCTGTGGAAGCCCAGGAAAATGCACACCCAGTTGAGGTGGCTGATCAGGGCATCACGGGCTTTCAGCACCCGATCCAGAACGTTGTCGATGTTCTTGGCCGGGTCGTAGTCGCGGATGAGTGCGATGGCCGAGTGGGCACCGGCTCCGACAATCAGGAAGCCGCCGATCCACATGTGGTGGGTGAACAGCGACAGCTGGGTCGGGTAGTCGATCCCGATGTAGGGATACGGTGGCATCGCATACATATGGTGCGCCACGATGATCGTGAGCGAACCAAACAGAGCCAGGTTCAGACCCAGCTGGGCGTGCCAGGAAGTGGTCAGGAATTCGTACAGCCCATCGTGACCTTTGGGCGCAGGGAACAGCAGGGGATCGCCCTTCTGGCCCTCGAGAATTTCCTTGATGCTGTGACCGATGCCCCAGTTGGTGCGGTACATGTGGCCAGCCACGATGAACAGCACTGCGATCGCCAGGTGGTGATGCGCGATGTCGGTCATCCAGAGGCTGCCGGTCACAGGATTCAGACCACCCTTGAAGGTGAGGAAATCGCTGTAGGCCGCCCAGTTGCCGGTGAAGAACGCAGAGGTGCCCGCGCCGAAGCCAGGGAACAACTGAGCCAGCAGATCCTGGTTGAGGAACTCGTGGGGGAGCGGGATGTCGGCCACCGAAGCGATGGTCTTGCCGTTGAGCACCAGCGGGTTGCCGGCGTCGATGGCATCCATCAGCTGCGAGGTGGGCAGCGACACGTGCAGCAGGTGACCTGTCCAGGACAGGGACCCGAGCCCGAGCAGGCCGGCCAGGTGGTGGTTGAGCATGGACTCAACGTTCTGGAACCACTCCAGCTTCGGCGCTGCCTTGTGGTAATGGAAGACACCAGCGTTGAGCATGAGGCCGGCCATCACCAGGGCACCGATGGCGGTGCACAGGAGCTGGAACTCGTTGGTGAAACCCCAGGCTCTCCACACGTGGAAGAGGCCGGAGGTGATCTGAATGCCGTGGAAGCCGGCACCCACATCGCCATTGAGAATTTCCTGGCCGAAGATCGGCCAGACCACCTGAGCACTGGGTTTGACGTGCAGGGGGTCGGCCAGCCAGCCGGTGTAGTTGGAGAAGCGGGCTCCGTGATAGAAGGCGCCGCTCAACCAGATGAAGATGACGGCCAGATGGCCGAAGTGAGCGCTGAAGATCTTCCGGGAGACCTCTTCAAGATCGCTCGTGTGGCTGTCGAAATCGTGAGCGTTGGCGTGGAGGTTCCAAATCCAGGTGGTGGTTTTGGGACCTTTGGCGAGGGTGCGATCGAAGTGCCCGGGCTTACCGAGAACATCGAAGTCGACGGGAACGGGGTTCCGGTCAACCATGTCCTTCGCCTTGTTCCCACGCTCTGGTGGGCTGATGGTCATCGAGACGTTCCTCGAGGGACGGGGTCGAGGTGGAGGTCCACCCCTTCGACGGACGCCGGGGACAGGTCATGGGACCGTCCCGGGCCCATCGGTGGGCCCCATGGCCGGGAAGACCCGACCATGGGCACCAGTCGTGAGGTGGGGGAAATCCCTTGCCGCGACTGGGGCTTTGGGCCCCGAAAGGGGACCGCTGGCGAAAGTATAGGGGTCGAAAACAAGGCGAATCGGCCGCCAGTTACAAAGGTTTAATCCCTGCGGTTCCAAGGCTGCGACAGCGGTCTGGCGGCATATTGTCAACAACTTAACAATCAGAAATAACGCAGGGTTTCTATAACCTGCTGCTGCATTTTTCGGCCATTTCGACAGCCGATCTGCCCGCTTCAGGCCCCGAAGCAGAATGGCGCCACGCCTGAGGGAGCCCGCGTGAGCGACAGGGATGGGAGGCCAGGAGCCGCAGGGCGCAAGGCTGGCAGGGCGTCCTTCTGGGCCGCCCTGTTGCCGGGGGTCCTGCTGACGGGGGTCCTGCTGCTGGTGCTCAGCCTGGCGCCACCGGCCGCTCTCGCTTTCTCCCTGCCGGGCCGCCGGCCGCCCCTGGCGCCGGCCGCACCGCCCCTGGCGCAGGGGCGTTCCAGCCAGCAGGAAGTGGCGCCCCCCCTGGCGGTGCAGCAGCTGCAGGAAGCCCTGGAGGGGAGGCGGCCACGGCTGGAGATCCTCTCCCCCGCCGACGGCGCCCTGCTGCCGGCAGGTCCCTGGACCCTGCGGCTACAAGTGGAGGACTGGCCCCTGGTGGACGCCGGCCCCCTCGGCCTCGGCCCCCACGTGGTGGTGCAACTGGATGGGGATCCCCCCCTGCCGCTGACCGGCACCAGCACCACGATGCGGCCCCTGGAACCGGGCAGCCATCGGCTCACTGTCTATGCCGCCAGGCCCTGGGGCGAGGCGGTGAAAAGCCCCGGGGCCCAGCGCCAGATCCAGCTGCACCGGGTCGCGGCCAACCCCATCAGCCAACCTGCACCGGGCAGCCCCCAGCTGATCGCTGTCAGCCCCCGGGGAACGGCGGCCAGCACGCCCCTGCTGCTCGACTGGCTGCTGCTGGAGGCCCCGCTGCAGAACCTGCGCAGCGGTGATGCCAGCTGGCGACTGCGGGTCAGCCTCAATGGCGACAGCTTCCTGGTGGATCAACAGACGCCCCTCTGGCTGAAGGGCTGGCGCAGCGGCAGCAATGCGATCCAGCTCGACCTGCTCGATGGCCTGGGCGAACCCCTCAATCCACCGTTCAACAGCCTGGTAGCAGAGGTGATCCTGGAGCCCGGCGCCGAAGCTCCCCGCTGGCAGGGGGGCCGCCTGGAGCCCGCTGAGCTGGCCATCTTGCTGGGCGAGGCCCCGCCACCTGCCGCGTCGGAACCGGATCCGGAGCCCATGCCCGAAGAACAGCCAGCAACGGCGGAGGAATCTGGCCCTGCAGTGGAGACCGAGGCCCTGATGGGAGCTGAACCAGGCCCTGAAACCAAGCTGGGATCGGAGGACCAGGCAGGGATCGATAACCTGACCGAGATTGAGGCTGCAACCGCGGTCCTTGCCATTCCACCGAAGCCCCGATCCGCTCCTGAGCTGGCCGAGCCCCCCCTGGATCGGAGCGTGGCACCGTGAGCGGCACCCATCGCCACATCGTCGGCCTCGGCTTCGGTCCAACGGCCGCACCGATGCTGCAACAACTGACGCAGGCCGGCCTGCTGCGGACGGTGCGGGGCCCGGAGGATGCGGCGGCGGCCGTCTGGCTGGCGGAGCACTGGGGGGCGGCCGAAGCGGTGGTGGCCGTCGGGGCCTGCGGCCTGATGACCCGGCTGATCGCCCCCCTGATCCGCGACAAGGACAGTGATCCGGCCGTGCTTGTGGTGGATCCGCTAGGCCGGTTCGTGGTGCCGCTGCTGGGAGGCCATGCCGCCGGTGGCGATCGGCTCAGCCAGGAGATCGCCGCCCTGATCGGCGCTGCCGCCGTGCTCACCGGCGCCAGCGCCGCCCGCGGCCAGCTGCCCCTTGATGCCTTCGGCCAGGCCTGGGGCTGGCGCCGGGGCGCAGGGGACTGGCGAAGCCTGATGGTGGAGGCCACCCACGGCGACCAAATAAGCCTGCGGCAGGAGAGCGGCAACACCCTCTGGCAGACGCTGGAGGCCGCCGACACCGCGGAGGCGGCCGGCCCTGCGGCCCTGGTGATCAGCCCCCACTCCGGCGATGGCTGCCGCTGGCATCCCCCCAGCCTGTGGCTGGGCCTCGGCTGCGAACGGGACACGAGCCTGTCGGTGCTGGAGCGCCTGGTGGCGGAGGGGCTGGCGCAGCAGGGGCTGGCCCCCGAGGCCGTGGCTGGCCTGGCCAGCATCGATCGCAAGGGGGATGAGCCAGCCCTGCTGGCCCTGGCGGAGCAGCGGGGCTGGCCCCTGCGGCTCTTCGACGCCCCCACCCTGGCGGCGGTGGCCGTCCCCCATCCCTCCGTCGCGGTGGCCAGGGAAATGGGCACGGCGAGCGTCGCCCAGGCCGCGGCCCTGCAGGCGGCGGCCTCGGCGGGGGGACCGGCCCGCCTGCTGGTGGAGAAGCGGATCGAGCGCGCCGGGATCGGGGAGCGGGGTGCCGCCACCCTGGCGGTGGCCCTGGCCGGACGCCAGTGGGCCCCGCACCGGGGCAGCCTGCAGTTGGTGGGCAGCGGTCCGGGCCCGATCGCGCTGCTCACTGGGGAGGCCCGCCAGGCCCTGGCCGCCGCAACGGTGTGGGTGGGCTATGGGCTCTACCTCGACCTGCTCGAACCGATCAGGCGACCCGACCAGCTGCGCCGCGAGGGCCGCCTGACGGAGGAGACAGCCCGTTGCGCCGAGGCTCTCGACCTGGCCCGCCAGGGCCTCGACGTGGCGCTGATCTCCTCAGGAGACAGCGGTATCTACGGCATGGCGGGGCTGGCCCTCGAACTCTGGCTGCAGCTGCCGGCCCTCGACCGTCCCGCTTTCACGGTGCACCCGGGACTCTCGGCCCTGCAGCTGGCCGCCGCCCGGGCCGGCGCGCCCCTGATGCACGATTTCTGCACGATCAGCCTCAGCGACCGCCTCACCCCCTGGGAGGTGATCGAACGGCGGCTGCGGGGCGCCGCCAGCGGCGATTTCGTGGTGGCCCTCTACAACCCCCGTTCCCTGGGCAGGCCCTGGCAACTGGGCCGGGCCATCGAATTGCTGGGCGAGGGCCGGCCCGCCACCACGCCGGTACTGCTGGCCCGTCAGCTGGGGCGCACTGAAGAGGCGCTCAGCCTGCACACCCTGGGCACCCTGCCGGCGGACCAGGTGGACATGCTCACCTTGGTGCTGGTCGGCAACAGCTCGACCCGTGTCCAGGACGGCCGCATGGTGACCCCCCGGGGCTACCCGGGAGCGGCTCTGGCCTGAGGGCTGACGCAGAAAAAATCGGGATGACAGGATTCGAACCTGCGGCCCCTTCGTCCCGAACGATGTGCGCTACCAAGCTGCGCCACATCCCGATCGCCAGACTTTAGGGGATGGAGCGCGGCGACAGCCCTGCCTACAGTCCGCCCAGCCCAACGCCCCCCCGTGACCATCAGCGACCCCCGGCCCGCCCCCGCCAAGCCGCCCTGGTTGCGGGTCAAGGCGCCGCAGCGGGAACGGATCGGGGCGGTGGCGGACCTGCTGGTCGACCTCAAGCTGAACACGGTCTGCCAGGAGGCCAGCTGCCCGAACATCGGCGAGTGCTTCGCCGGCGGCACCGCCACCTTCCTGATCATGGGGCCGGGCTGCACCCGGGCCTGCCCCTACTGCGACATCGACTTCGACCGCAGCGTGAGGGCGCTGGATCCCAGCGAGCCCGAGCGGCTGGGGGAGGCGGTGCGACGTCTGGGCCTGAGCCATGTGGTGATCACCTCGGTCAACCGGGACGACCTGGCCGATGGCGGTGCCAGCCAGTTCGTCGCTTGCATCGAGGCCGTGCGCCGCAACGCGCCCCTGACCACGATCGAGGTGCTGCTGCCGGATCTCTGCGGCACCTGGGAGGCCCTGGCGGTGGTGATGGCGGCGGCGCCGGAGGTGCTCAACCACAACATCGAAACCGTGCCCCGGCTCTACCGGCAGGTGCGGCCCCAGGGGGTGTACCAACGCTCGCTGGAGCTGCTGCGCCGGGTGCGGGACGGCTGGCCGCGCACTTACACAAAATCGGGGCTCATGGTGGGCCTGGGGGAAAACGACGCCGAGGTCCATGAAGTGATGGCCGATCTGCGCGCCCACGCCGTCGACATCGTCACGATCGGCCAGTACCTCTCCCCCGGCCCCAAACATCTGCCGGTGCAGCGATTCGTGTCCCCTGAGGGGTTCGAAGCCTTCCGCCGCCACGGCGAAACCGACCTGGGCTTCCTGCAGGTGGTGAGCAGTCCGCTCACCAGAAGCAGCTACCACGCCGGCGAGGTGCGGCGCCTGATGCGCGAGCACCCGCGCTGAACACGACGACCCGGGGCCGTTCCCGTCGGTCCAGGTCCTGGTCCTGGTCCACTCAGGCCGCCACGGCTTCCCGTTGGGCCAGGCCCACCGTGGCCTTCTCGCTCGGGGGCACCAGCACCTGGAAGCGGCCCTTCCAGCTGGTCCAGTCGGCGAGAATCGACGCGGCCTTGGTGCTGCCGGTGGCCTGCAGATGGGCCTCCAGCAGGGGGCGCAGCAACCCTTCCTGCTCGGGGGTCGTGAGGGGCACCAACTCCACCGACTCGGGATTGAGGCGGGCCGCCAGGCCATCGGTCTCATCGAGCAGGAAGGCGACCCCCCCGGTCATGCCAGCGGCCACGTTGCGGCCGGTGCCGCCCAGCACCACCACTACGCCACCGGTCATGTACTCGCAGCAGTGGTCGCCGACCCCCTCCACCACGGTGCGGGCACCGCTGTTGCGCACGCCGAAGCGCTCACCAGCGCGGCCGAGGGCGAACAGCTCGCCTCCCGTGGCGCCATACAGGCAGGTGTTGCCGAGGATCACCTGGGCACCGGGATCGGTGCCACCGGCCGGGGGCACCACGGTGATGCGGCCGCCGTTGAGGCCCTTGCCCACATAATCGTTGGCCTCGCCGACCAGGCGCAGGTCCATGCCCTGGAGCACGAAGGCGCCGAAGCTCTGTCCGGCCGCACCATGGAAGGTGAGGGCCAGCCCCCCGTGGAAGCCGGTATTGCCGTGCAGGGCCGCAATCTCGCCGCCCAGCCTGGCCCCCACGCTCCTGTCGGTGTTGACGATCGGCAGCTGGCGCACCACCTGGCCGTGGGCGTCGATCGCCGCGCGCACCTCCGGATCGGCGAGCAAGACGTCTTCGAGCACCGGGCCGTTGTCGTGGGCAACGTCGTCGTGGCGCAGCCAGGAGCGGTCGGCGGCCGCAGGGATCGGATCGAGCAGGCAGGAAAGATCCAGGGCGCTGGTCTTGGTGAGGCTGATGGAGCGGGGTGCCAGCAGATCGGTGCGGCCGATCAGGTCCTCGAGGCGGGCCACGCCCAGCACGCTGAGCAGCTGGCGCACCTCCTCGGCCACGAAGACAAAGAAGTTGACGACCTGCTCGGGCAGGCCCGTGAAGCGCTTGCGCAGGGCTTCCTTCTGGGTGGCGACCCCCACCGGGCAGTTGTTGGTATGACAGACGCGGGCCATGATGCAGCCCTCGGCGATCATGGCCACCGAACCGAAGCCGTACTCCTCGGCCCCCAGCAGGGCGGCGATCAGCACGTCCCAGCCGCTCTTGAGGCCCCCGTCGGCCCGCAGCAGCACACGATCCCGCAAGCCATTGTCCAGCAGGCTGCGGTGCACTTCCGTCAGACCCAGCTCCCAGGGGCTGCCGGCGTGCTTGATCGAACTCAGCGGCGAGGCACCGGTACCGCCGTCGTGGCCGGAGATCTG
>JBBQIH010000046.1:0-11618 GCA_038324725.1 Cyanobacteriota bacterium
TAGCCATAGCCCCAGACCGTCTGCACATAGCGGGGCCGGGCCGGCTCCGGTTCGATCAGCCGCCGCAGCCGTGAGACCTGCACATCCATGCTGCGACTGTCGGTGTCGCTGCCCGGGCCCCGGGCCAGTTCGATCAGCCGCTCCCGTGACAGGGGCCGGTGGGGGTGCTGCACGAAGGCCGCCAGCAGGGCGAACTCGCCGCCGGTGATCGTCAGCGCCTCCCCCTGGCGCTCCAGGGTGCGCGCCGCCAGATCGACCTCGAGGTCGCCGAAGCCGATCCGGGCCCCATCGGGCTGGGGCAATCCGCCGGGGAGAGAGCCGCGGCGGCGCAGCACCGCCTCGATCCGGGCAGTCAGCTCCCGCGGCAGGAAGGGCTTGGCCAGGTAGTCGTCGGCCCCCTGCTCCAGGCCGATGATCCGATCCACCGCATCGGCCCGGGCCGTCAGCATCAGCACCGGCAGGTCGTCGTCCCCGTCCCGCAGGCGCCGCAGCAAGGTGAGGCCGTCGTCGCCGGGCAGCATCAGGTCGAGCACCAGCAGATCGGGACGCTGACCCTCCAGCCGGGCCATCAGCTGGGCGCCGTCGCCCATGCAGCGGACCTCGTAGCCCTGGTCCCCCAGGTAGGTGGACAGGAGATGGCGCAGATCCGGATCGTCATCCACCACCCAGATCCGATGTGGTCGACCCATGGTTCAGGGCTCGAGCGATTGGCGATCGGCGACAACGCGCACCCGCTTGGTGGCGCTGACGATGCCGTCGGGGTGCACCAACAGCACGGCCCAGGTCTGGGAACCGGGGGACAGGGGAGCCTGCACGATCTTGAACAGCCCGCCGCCGCCGAGGGCGCCGAGTTCCATGCTCGGGCTCGCCATCGTGGCCTGCTGCTGGGGGGTGATGGCCGCAATGCCCCCAGCGGAGAGGGCACCATCGAGGGGATCGTCGAAGATCACATCGACGTCATAGCGCTGGCCGGTCAGCACCGCGTCGGGGATCAGCAGGCTCACCGGCAGGGGCTTGTCACCGCTGCGCAGCAACGACCGCTCCCGCAGCACCGTCTGGCCATTGATGCGGGTGCCATCGCTCTGCAGGGCCAGCTGCTGCTCCGCCTCCAGCCGGTAAGTGGTGCCGCCCTGGCGCCGGGTGCCATCCACCCGAAGGGTCACCGTGGGCTGGCCGTCGCGCATCTGGGCGCCGCTGCGCAGCTGCCAGCGGGCATCGGGAAACTGCTGCCGCAGCAGGCGGCGGCGGCTTTCCAGCTGGGCGGGATCCAGCCCAGGCCCCGGCTGCAGCAGAGCAGCCAGGGCCGTGTCGGAGCTGCTGTTGAGGGCGCTTTCGAGGGCCTGCAGCTGGGCGGGTGAGGGGGGGGCCGCCAGGGCGGGGGCTGCACCAGCGCCGGCCAGCACAATGGTCGCCAGCAGAGCGCCTAGCCGCTGCGGCGACCGAACCGGGGGGAGGGGGGCGTTCGGCAGGCGGGGCGGGGCCATGGAGAGGGAGGGAACCGGGGCGGCGGTGAGCGGACCGGAATCGGCTTTTAAGTTAGGCGCGCTCGTCCCACCCGCCCATGCCGACCCTGCTGATCGCCGCCAGCGGCACGGGTGGCCACCTGTTCCCCGCCCTGGCGGTGGCCGAAGCTCTTCCCGCCGACTGGCAGGTGCACTGGGTGGGGGTGCCGAACCGGCTGGAGACCGACCTTGTCCCCAGCCGCTACCCCCTGCACATGGTGCGGGCCGGCGGACTGCAGGGCCGGGGGCTGCGGAAGCTCTGGAACCTGCTGCAACTGCTGCTGGCCGTGCTGCCGATGCGGCGCCTGATCCGACGGGAGGGGGTGAGCGTGGTGTTCAGCAGCGGCGGGTACATCGCCGCGCCGGCGATCCTGGCCGCCCGCTGGTGCGGGGTGCCGGTGGTGCTGCACGAGAGCAACGCCATCCCGGGCCGGGTGACCCGGCTGCTGGGCCCCCTCTGCACCCGGGTGGCGGTGGGCCTCCCCCAGGCAGCCGAGCGCTTGCCCCGCTGCCGTCCCCTGGTGTGCGGCACCCCGGTTCGGCGGGACTTCCTCACCCCCATGCCCCTGCCGGAGTGGGTGCCGAGGGGCGACGGTCCCCTGCTGCTGGTGATGGGGGGCAGCCAGGGGGCCCTGCGCCTCAACCGCATGGTGCGGCCCCTGCTGACGCAACTGGCGGCCAGCGGTTGCCGCATCGTGCACCTCACGGGAAGCCAGGATCCGGACGCCGGAGCGCTGCACCTCGACGGGGTGGTGGAGCGGGCCTTCAGCGACGAACTGCCAGGCCTGCTGCAGCACTGCGATCTGGCCGTCAGCCGGGCCGGCGCCGGCAGCCTCAGCGAACTGGCCGTCTGTCGCACCCCCGCGATCCTGGTGCCCTTTCCCCAGGCCGCCGACCGGCATCAGGACGCCAATGCCGCCGCCGCCGCCAGCCTGGGTGCCGCGGTGATCGTCTGGCAGCACGAGCCCGGCGAGCCTGCCCTGGAGCGGGCCGTGTGGCGGCTGCTGGGGCCCCGCCTGCGGGGCAGCCCCGCCTGCGCCGATCCCCTGCAGCCGATGCGGCACGGCATGGAGTCCCTGGCGGTGCGGGACGCCGACCGACGGCTTGTGCAGGTTCTGGAGCAGGTTCTGGAGCAGGTCAGGGGGCGCGATTGAAGCGCTGCAGGGCCCCCAGGAGACGGCGGTTGCCTGTCCTGCTCTGCACGGCGATCCGCAGCCAGTTCTCCCCCAGGCCTTCAAAGGAGCGGCAATCGCGCACCAGGATCCGGTGCTGCCGTTCCAGCGCCAGCCGCAGCGGCTGGAGCGAACCGGCCGGTGCTGTGCTGCGCACCAGCAGGTAGTTGGCGGCCGAGGGTAGGGGCTCCAGTCCGGGGACCTGGGCCAGACGGCCCGCCAGCCAGGCGCCCTCTCCCGCCACCCAGTGCTGCACCCGCTGCTGCCAGCGCCGCAGGCCGGCCTGGTCGGCCATCAGACCCTGCCCCGCCGCCGCCGCCAGGCCGTTGATGGGCCAGGGGTCGCGCCAGGCGGCCCAGCGGGCCAGCCGCTCAGCGCCACCCAGGGCGTAGCCGAGCCGCAGGCCGGCGATCGAGAACAGCTTGGTGAGGCTGCGAATCACCACCAGGTTGGGATGGGCCGGCAGGAGCGGCACCAGTGACTGGTCCTCGCCAGCCGGCACCAGCGGCAGGAACGCCTCATCGGCCACCACCAGGGCGAACCGCTCCAGCAGGGGCTGCAGCGCGGCCCGGCTCCAGAGCTGGCCGGTGGGGTTGTGGGGATTGGTGAGCCACAGCACGGCCGGGCGGGCTGACGCGGCGGCCGTGGCGATGGCGGCCTCTGCCAGCGGCCAGGCGCTGGGGACGGCGCCGCACCAGTCCAGCGGCAGCGGCAGGCTCCGCCACGCACCGCCCCAGCAGTCCAGGGCCCGGCGGTAGTCGGCGAACCCCGGCGCCGGCAGCAGGCTCAGGCCACTGGCGGCAGCGTCCCGCGCCGCCCAGGTGAACAGTTCGGCGGCACCGTTGCCAGGCAGGACCATGGCCGGGTCGAGCCCGTGCCAGGCGGCGATGGCTCCGCGCAGGGCCCGGTAGTCCCGGTCGGGATAGTCGCGCAGATCGCTGCCCAGCGCCCGACGCAGCAGGCGCTTCAGCCGGGGCGGCGGACCGAAGGGCACCAGGGAGGCGCTGGCGTCCAGCAACTGCTGCGGCCGGCATCCGAGACGTCGGGCGGCCGCCTGGAGATTGCCGCCATGGGGTTCCGGCGGTTCAGGAAGCCCCGTCACCGGGTGGGGAGCTGTCACCGGCTCCAGGGAACATTCAGGCGTTTGTAACACGGAAGGGTGGCGGTGCTGCTGCAATAGGGGAACCACCGGTGATCGCACCCGTCCCGTGCCCTCCTCCCCCCTCCAGCCGGTGATCAGCGCGATCGGTGCGGTGTTGCTGGGCAAGGAGCATCAGGTGCGGCTGGCCCTGGCCTGCCTGCTGGCCCGCGGCCACCTGCTGATCGAGGACCTGCCCGGCATGGGCAAGACCACCCTGGCGGAGGCCCTGGCCCGCAGTTTCGGGCTCGGGTTCAAGCGGGTGAGCTTCACCAGCGACCTGCTGCCGGCCGATCTCACGGGCCTGAACGTGTTCGACCCCGCCGCCGCCAGCTTCCGCTTCCAGCCCGGTCCCCTGTTCAGCCAGGTGCTGCTCGCCGATGAGATCAACCGGGCCAGCCCCCGCACCCAGAGCGCCCTGCTGGAGGCGATGGCCGCCGGGAGGGTGAGCGTGGACGGCGTCAGCCATCCCCTGCCCCAGCCCTTTCTGGTGATCGCCACCCAGAACGGCCTCGACCAGGGGGGGACCTCGGCCCTGCCGGAATCCCAGCTGGACCGGTTCCTGATGCGCCTCAGCCTGGGCTACCCCCCCCGCCCGGCGGAGCGGGCCCTGCTGCAGGGTGATGGTCTGCGGCCCGATGGCCTCAGCGGCGCCTTCGGGCCGGAGGATCTGCTGGCGCTGCAGGCCCGTTGCGAGCGGCAGCACTGCAGCGCCGCCCTGCTCGACTACGTGCTCGACCTGCTGGACCGCAGCCGCAGCCAGCCGGCCCAGGGCCATCCCCTCTCCCCCCGGGCCGGGCTGGCCCTGGTGGCCGCCGCCCGCGCCTGGTCGCTGCTGGAGGGTCGCGACCATGTGATTCCTGACGACGTCCAGGCGGTGCTGGCCGCCGTCTGCGAGCACCGCATGGACGGCGGCCAGCGGGGGGAGAGCGATGCGGAGCTGAGCCAGCGACTCCAGGCGGGTGTCGATGGACTTCGGTAGGCCCCAGCAGGGGGAGCGGGTGCGCCTGCGGATGCGCAACCTCTACATCCTGCCGACGCGCTTCGGCTGGCTCTGGCTGGCAGGCACCGTGTTGCTGCAGGTGATCGGCGTCCAGATGCAGAGCAACGGCACGCTGCTGCTGAGCTTCCTGATGCTCAGCCTGTTCCTGCTCACCCTGCACCTCACCCACTTCAACCTGCAGGGTGTGGAACTGGGCTGCGGGGCCCCGGCGCCGGGCTTCGCCGGGGCCCCGGTCCCCTATCCGATCCAGGTGCGCTGTCCCGGCCGCAGCGAAGGGGTGCGCCTGCGGCTGGCGGGCGAGGAGGCGGGTCCGCCGCTGTCGCTGCCGCCGGGGGAGCACGCGCTCGCCGTGGCCTGGACGCCTCCTGGGCGGGGGTGGCACAAACCCGGGTTGCTGCGGGTCCAGACCACGGCACCCCTGGGGTTGTTCTGCTGCTGGTCGCGCTGGTACCCGGAGGCGGCCCAGCTGATCTACCCGGCCCGCCGGGCCGGACCGGTGCGGCGGCTGGCCGGCGGGTCAAAACCGGTCGCCGGTGAGCCGGCCGTCGCCAGCCGCCAGGACGGCAGCGACGACTGGCGCGACCTGGCCCCCCATCGCCCCCAGGACAGCCCCAGCCGGCTGGCTTGGAAGCTGTTGGCCCAGGGGCGCGGCGAGTACGCCAAGCGGTTCCTGGACCAACCGGACACGGCACCGCTGCTGGCCCCGGAACCTGGGGTGCCCCTGGAGGTGGCTCTCGAACACCTGAGTGAGCGCATCTGGAGCTATCACGGCCGAGGCCTCAGCTACGGCCTGGTGCTGCCCAGCCAGAGCATCGAGCCCGGCCGGGGGATGGTTCACCGCGACCAGTGCCTGGCGGCCCTGGCCTGTTGCCGATGAGCCGCGCTGCCGCTCCCTTGCAGTGGCTCACCATGGGCCTGCTGACGGTGGGTCTGCTGGGCCTGTCACCGGCCCTGTCCCTGAGCCTGCTGGCCTTCGGCCTGGCTGTGCTGACAGCCCTCAAGCTGCGCGAAGCCCGCAGCCTCGAGGAACGGCGGCTGGTGGCCCTGCTGCAGCTGGTCGGCGCCGGCCTCCTGGCGGCCCTGCGGCCCGAGCTGGGCCCGAGCCTGCTGCAGGGCCTGGCCATCCTGATGGCCCTGGCCGGCCTGCTGGCCCTGGAACTGGGGGCGGGGCCGGACTGGAAAGCGTTGATGCGCCGCAGCCTGCAGGTGCTGCTGGCGGCGCTGCCGATCGCCCTGGTGCTGTTCCTGCTGCTGCCCCGGCTGCTGCCCTTCAGCAATCTGGGCTCGGGCCATGGCATGGGGGCGATGACCGGCCTGAGCGACAGCATGGACCCGGGCTCCATCGCCAGGCTCGCCGTCAGCCGGGAAGCCGCGGCCCGTGTTGCCTTCCCCCTCGGCGGCGGACCACCCCCCCTGGAGCAGCGCTACTGGCGGGTGCTGGTTCATGACCGCTTCGATGGCCGCAGCTGGCGCAGCACCGCTCCTCCGTTCCCCAGGCCTCCGGCCGGCCAGCCCACCCCGCCGCCGCCGCCAGCTGCCCCGCGCGAAGGGATCCAGCTCTGGCTGATTGAACCCAGCGGCCTGTCGGCTGTTCCCTGGAGCGGAGACGGCCGGCCCCTCTCGCCCGACCTGACCTTGCAGCGCAGCGGCGAACTGCTGAACCGGGCGCCGGGCAGCCAACGGCGCGTTTACGCCCTCACCCGGACCGCGGATCCGGGTGACTGGCGCACCGAACCGCCCGGGCCCATCGATCTGGTCCTGCCCCTGGGCGAGAACCCACGACTGGAGGCCCTGGCCGCCATATGGGGGCGCCTGGGCAGCGACCGGGAGCGGCTGAACGCCGCCGGCGACTGGTTCCGCAGCCAGCCGTTCCGCTACACCCTTGAGCCCGGGGCCCTGCCGCGCCAGGCCCCCCTCGACCACTTCCTGTTCGAGTCCCGGCTCGGCTTCTGCGGCCACTACGCCAGCGCCTTCACCACCCTGATGCGGGCGGCGGGGGTGCCGGCACGGGTGGTGAGTGGCTACCGCGGCGGCCAGTGGGTGCAGCCGGTGGGGGGCACCGGCTACATGGACCTGCGCCAGGCCGATGCCCACGCCTGGAGCGAGGTGTGGCTGCAAGGCGAAGGCTGGCAACGGGTCGATCCCACCACCTGGGCCGATGGGGACCCCCTGGCGCGCGCGGTGACCAGCGGCGAGACAGCCACCGGCACCGCCCCCTGGGACTGGCTGCAGCGGCAGTGGTGGGGCCTCGACATCGCCTGGGCCCGCTGGTGGCTGGGGTACGACAGCGAGCAGCAACAGGCCCTGGTGGCTCGGCTGCTGGGCGACCAGCGTCATCTGCTCGGGCTGGTGGTGTTGCTGGCAGTGGCCATCAGCCTGGCCGCCAGCCTGGGGGGCCTGGGCTGGCTGGGCCGGCGCCAGCGCGGCGATCCCCTGCGCCTGGAGCTGGAACGCACCCTGCGGGCCTTCGCCAGGCACGGCATGGCGCCCCAGGCGGGGGAAACCCTCGCCGTCTTTGCCCAGCGGCTGACGCAGCGCTGGCCGGCCCTGAGCGATCCCCTCAAGACGTATGTGGGGAACTACCAGCGGCAGCGCTTCGCCAGCACCCCCAGCCGTACAGGACGGCGAGAGGCCCAGCGGCTGGGACGGGCCCTGCGCCGTTCCCTACGAACCGGCAACCTGCCAAAAGAAGCGGTACAACAGGGGCACCCCTGAACAGGCGACCATGACCAGCGTGCACGGGTCCGCCTGGAACCGGGGCCACTTCAGGGGCCTGCTGGTCACCGGCTCGGCGCTGTTGGCCCTGCTGATCCCGGGCCCTGGGCAGGCGAGCAGTGACACCGACCTGCTCCGCCTGCTGAATCAGCGGAACTGTCCCGGCTGCAAACTTCAGGATGCCGACCTGGTCCATGCCGACCTGCGGGATGCGGATCTGCGCGGGGCCAAGCTTCAGCGCGCCAATCTGGGCCAGGCGCGGCTGGATGGGGCGCGTCTTGAGGGTGCCGACCTGCGCTTCACCAGTCTCCAGGGAGCCTCCCTGCGGGGCGCCGATCTGCGCGGCGCCAACCTGGAGGGCACCGACCTGCGCCAGAGCGATCTGAGCGGCGCCCAGCTCGACCCCGGCGGTCTCGCCCGCAGCCACTGGCAGGACGCCAGAGGTGTTGCCCCCACGGTGCTGAGCTACCCCGAACTGCACAACGCCGGCGTCACTGCGGCCCTGGAGGGCCGCCATCCCCAGGCGGAGCAGCTGTTTTCCGAGGCGATCCGGCTGCAACCCGAGGCAGCGATCAGCTGGGTGGCCCGGGGCCTGAGCCGCACCGAACAGGGCAAGACGGAGCTCGCTGCCCAGGACATCAACTATGCCGCCGTCCTTTACGGCCAGGCCGGCGAGGAGGCCCAGGCGAAGCAACTGACCGAAGTGGCGGTCGCCCTGTTGAAACCCGGCAAGAAAAGCAACCAGGGAAGTGGGGTGGGAGGACAGCTGCTCACCGGCGCCGCCGGGTTTGCCTCGGCCCTGGCCCCCCTGGCGATGAAATTCCTGCTGCCCCTGGCGTTCTGATTCAGGGGTTTGCTTCGGTCAGGGGTTGTTCGAGGGCTGGGGCTGGCCGCCAAGGAAGGCACGGGAGGCCGGGGTGGAAGGCTGATAGCCGTAGCCGAAGTTTCCGCCTTCGGTGTCGTTGATGATGCGCGGCGTCACCATGATCACCAGCTCCCTCTTTTCACGGTTATTGGACGAGGCTCGGAAGAACTGTCCGATGATGGGAATGTCGCCCAGGATCGGCCATTTCGAAACCAAGGCCCGATCAAAATCGGAGATCACACCGGTGAGGATCAGGGTCTGACCGTCGCGGACCCTCACCACTCCGGTATCCAGCCGGCGGACACGCAAGATGCTGATCGGGGGGCATCCACCGGCGGTAATTTCTCGCTCCACAGCAGAGATGCTGGGGGAGAGGGAGAAGGTGACGAAGCCGTTATCATCGATCTTCTGGACGCGAGCCCCCAACACCAGTCCTGCCGTTGAAAGTTGATCAATGGAACAGGTGACAGCTCCCGCAGTTCCGGTAATTGTGGTTGAGACTTCGGTGGGAACATTGATTCCGACACGAACCACACCTTCATTACCCCGTCTACGGCCGATCGGGGCGTCGATGTTGTCGAAAGAGGAGGAGAAGATGCTGGATCCTGAGGAGGCACCGCCACCGCCACCGCCACCGCTGGCATCCTCACGCAGGATCGAGGGGTCCTCCTGAAGGATCAGGGTGGGACTGGCGAGCACCTTGGAGTTGTCGGCGAGGATGCGCGCCTGGAAAAAATCAAAGAAGTTGTTGTTGGGATAAAGCGGTTGACCTGTGGCCCCAACGGCTGCCCCTGGATTGGTCTGCCCTACAAAGCCCCCCAGAGGCACCCCTGGAAGTAAAGGAGCATCCAGACCGCGCTGAACAGAGGATCCCCCGAGAACGCCGCCAAAATTTGCCGCCAGCGTGCCGTTGTCATTGACGATGAAATTGTTGCCCCAGCGGAAAGCGAAGTTGTTGTAGAGCTCGGTGTCGTTCTGAAGGTTCACATCCAGGATCTTCACCGACAGGGCCACTTGGCGCTGGCGCAGATCCAGTTGCTTGAGGTACTGCTCGGCGATGGCCACCAGCCGCGGCGCGCCCACCAGGGTGATCGTGCCCAGCCGGGTGTCTGTGGTGGCCCGCAGGCCGATGAGCGGGCCGTTCAACGCCCCGAACGACTCCACCGTGGTGGTGGTGCTGGCGGTGGTGGTGGAGGCCGTGGGGCTGCCGGCGGGAGCGGCCGTGGCAGCGACCCCCTCCGAGACCGCTGTGGTGATCGTGTTGGTCTTGGTGACCTGGGCTCCAAGGTTGGCCAGGTAGTCGGCCGCAGAATTGGCCGGCACCTGGTTCAGCCGGTACACCTTGGAGAGCTGGGAGCCGAAACTCTTGGACAGGACGTTGGGGCCGGCAAAGATCGTGTTGCCGTCGCGCTTGCCCTGCAGCCCAGCCGCCAGGAGGGCCGAGTTGATCGCCCGGCCATAGCTTTCGCGGCGGAAGGAGATCGAGATGGGCCGCATGTCTGGGGTCGTGGCCACCGGTGCAGCGCCTCCCGAGGATCCGGAGGCCGGGGTGTCGCCGACATAGACGAACCCGTAACCCCCCAGCTGACTGAGGGCCATCAGCACATCCTTGGCAGGGGCGTTGCGCAGGGTCATCGTCACCGGCGGGCCGCTGACGCTCACATAGCTGGGATTGCTGATCGTCATGGACCCCACAGCCATGTCCCCGAGCGGTGGGGCCACGGCACGGGGCTGCAGCGGGGGGATGAAGCCTGGCTGGGGAACCCTGCCGGGGGTGGTGGCGTTGGGGCTGAGGGTCTGCAGGGTGCTCAGCGCTGGGGCGTTGAAGGTGAGGATCAGGCTGCGGCCGTCGGCACTCACCACGGGCCGGCCGACCGGAAATCCGGGGGTGGGGGAGACCCTCAGCTCAAAGAGGTTGCCCGAACCCTCAAAGCTGATGCTCTGGAGTCCGGCCTCGGGCAGCGAGAGCTGCACCGGGCCGCGCCGCAGCGTCATCGGCACGGCCGTCTGCAGCCGGCCCAACCAGATGGCTCCCTGGGTGGTTTGTTGCAGCACAGGCGAAGGGCCGGTGCCTTCGATCACCACCTCGACCGAATCAGGCAATCGCCGCAACTTGATATCGAGGGAACCACTGGCCTGGGCGATGTCGGACAACCTTGTGCTTGCGCTCCCCCCTGCTGTGGTTGGGACAGCGGCGGCCGCCACAGCGGAGATCCCTGCCCCCTGCTGCAGAACCACAAAGCCGAGAGACGCAGAAAGAACGTGCCGCCACTGACGTTTTGCCACGTTCCGACGCTCTCCGAATCGGTCGAATGGTATCTGCGATTTTGTGAAACGGCCAGTTGCCGGATCCCATTGCATCGGCATGGTCAGCTGGAGGGGGAAGGGGGTGTTGGAGCGGGGGCGGTACCGGGTGTGGCTGGCGCCGCGGCAGGGGCGACAGGGGCAGCGGTGCGGCTGTAGAGACCGAGGGTGAGCTTCATCACCACCTCCTGGGCGCGGGGTTGGGTCTTTGCGCCGTCGGAGGGTCCATCGTCAGGGAGCGTGAGATTGAGGTCGCTCTGAACCACCAGCACGTTCAGAGCTTCCAGCCGCCTCAGAAAGGCCAGGAGCGAAGGGAAGGAGCCACTTGCCGACACCAGCAGGGTGCGCTGGGTAAGCCCCTGAAGGGCCAGCGGGTCGGTCGGAGCGGCGCCTGGCGCGGGAGCGGCTCCTGCCGGTGGAGCGGCCGGGGCGCCAACGGCTGGCGGTGTCGTGGCGGCGGGCATCGCCTGGGTAGGCTCGAACAGCGTCAGCTGAACGCCCGAACTTTCGGCCTCGCGGTCGAGCATGGCCAGAAAGGTCGACAGGTCGCCGTTGCCCGTGATCAGCCGCTCGATCTTGGCCTTGCTGGCCATCGCCGTTTCGGTGTTCTCCTGGGTGGCGACCAGCTGCCCCCGCATCAGCGTCACCTGATCACGGAGCTGCTCCAGCTCCTGGAGGCGCTGGCTGTCCCGCTGCAGCGTGGCCCAGAGGGGCAGCAGGGCGGCGAGGACCACCAACAGGCCCAGGCCCCCGAGCACGGCCGCCGGCAGCATCAGCCAGATCAGGCGCAGGGTGGCCATGGGAAGCCTGGTGGACCCTTGCTGAAGATTCGTCATGGGATGAGGCCCTCCGCCTGGAGAAGTTGGAGCCGGCGCACCATGCCGTCCGATCCAAGCTGCCGCATGACCACCAACTGACG
>JBBQIH010000047.1:0-11563 GCA_038324725.1 Cyanobacteriota bacterium
CCTGGCCGTTGTAAAGCAGCCCGAGGTGGGTCAGACCCAGGGCGAGACCTGGGTGTTCCGGCCCCAGCGCCTTCTCGGCGACCAGCAGGGCGCGGTGGTAGAGGGGCTCGGCCCTGGCATTGTTGTTCTGGTTGTAGTACAGCCAGGCGAGGTTGTTGAGGCTGAGGGCGGTGAGGGGATGGTCCGGTCCCAGGATCCGGGTCCGGATCGCCAGGGCCCGGGCCAGCAGGGGCTCGGCCCTGGTGAAGGCGCGCTCCTTGACATAGAGCAACCCGAGGTTGCTCAGGCCGGTGGCCGTATCCGCATGGTCGGGCCCCTGCGCCTTCTCGCGCCAGGCCAGCACCCGCTCCCACAGCGCCGCCGCCTTGCCGTTCGCCCCCTTGGCCTCCTGGGCGTTGGCCTCATCGATCCACTCCCACACCTGCGCCGGGGTCTGGGTGTAGCGCTCGCCCAACGGCTGGGCGATCCAGTCCTGCTGGCGAGGCACCGGGTGCAGGGCCTGGCGACCGGCGGCGGCCCACCGCTGTCCATCGGCCAGCAACAGCATGGCCAGGGCCGTTCCCCACCGAAACAGAGCCAACCTGGAGCGAGCGGACCGCGTCATGGACGTACGGGGGGTTCTCGGTTTCCGGTACGGGATCCAGCATGGTCTGGACATCGACAACCCCCTGCCGGCACTGGTCCATGAAACTGATGGTGGTGGGCGCCAGCCGCGGGCTTGGCCGTGCCTTTGTCGAGGGTCTGGGAGGCGCCGGTGACACGGTGATCGGCGTCTCGCGGCAACGGCCCGATGGCCTGACGCTGCCGGCGGGCGTCGAGCTCGCCTGGATTGAGGCCGATCTGGCGGAGCCGCTGCCGGCGGCCCGGTGGATCGAGCAACAGGCGCCCGCCCAGCTGGACGTGCTGATCTACAACCTCGGCGTCTGGGAAGCGAACGCCTTCAGCGAGGCCTACAGCTTCCTGGAGGATCCCGACGACAGCATCCTCGAGATGGTGGCCATCAACATCACCGGCACCTTGATGCTGCTGCGGCGGCTGATCCCCCGGCTGCTCGGCTCCCAGAGGCCCCTGCTGATCCTCACGGGCTCCACCTCCGGCCCGCTCTGGCGCAGGCCGGAGGTGACCTTCGGCGCCTCGAAGTTCGCCCTCACCGGCATCGCCGATGCCCTGCGGGAGAGCTTCCGGGACCAGCAGCTGGCGGTGACCTGCCTGCAGCTGGGCTACCTCAACACCGACGACGGCCTGAAGGTGTCGCCCGAGGCGGCCGCCGGCCGCGGTGAGGGTCGGCAGATTCCGCTGCACGACGTGATCAGGATCGTCTCGGCCCTGTTGCAGCTGTCCCCGGCGTCCTTCGTGCGCGAACTGGTGCTTCCCGCCATCGGCGACGAACGGTTCTGAGTTGCGGAGCACCCCTACGGTGCTGCCACCTCGCCGACGGCACCGGAGCCATGCACACCCTGCGCCCGGGTCCTTCGCTGTCCGGCCTGCTGCTGCTGCAGACCGCCCTGCTGCCGGGCACCCTGGCGATGGCAGGGCCATCCCAGGCCCAGCCGACTGACCCGGCGGCGGGCCTGGTGCTCCAGCCAGCCACCTACCGCGCCGTGATCGGCCAACCACCAGCGCCCGGCAGCCGGCAGTTGCTCGACGATCTGGCCATCCTGCGCTGGAACCAGCGCAGCCGCACGCCGGCGGGGATCCTGAACAGCTGGCACTTCCTGAACCGCCATCTCAGCCACTTTGATGCCGCCGTGGGCGCCGACCTGGCCCGGACCGCCCCCGCCCTCCAAGCGGGACTGTCAGCCTTCCTGGAGTGAGCCGATGGGATCAAGGATCAGCTCAAGGATGCGGCGGCCCGGCCGCGCCCCTTCCTGAGCCACCCGGATCTGAAACCCTGTCTGCCCCTGGAGAGCTCCTGGTCGTTCCCCAGCGGCCACGCCAGCTGGTTCGCCACCGCGGCCCTGCTGCTGGCCGACCTGCTGCCGGAGCGCCGGGAGCGGCGGCTGCCGGTGGGCCTTCAGGGGGGCCATGTGCGTGCCTACTGCGCCCTGCACTACCCCAGTGACGTGATGGCCGGCCAGCGCCTCGCCGAGGCCATCAGCCGGGACGTGATCGCCTCCCCCCAGTGGCGCCGCTTCAAGCAGCAGGTGGCCGGGGAGCACCGCCTGCTGCTGTCGGTCCCACCGGCCGGCTTGCCCCTGCTGGCGGATTGATCGAATTCCGCGCCACGGTCCGCGGCGCCCGGCGCAACGGACTGGGTCTGCTGCTCACCCCGCTGGTGCGGCTCCGCCACGTCGTGCAGGCGCTGGCCCTGGCCCTTGAGCGCATGATCTGGCGGGAGCTGATCGAAGGCGAGGCCCCCGCCAACCCCCTCGTCAGTCTGATCGCCTTCCTGCTGTTCTCCGGCCTCTGCCTGCTGGCCAGCCTCCAGGGGGAGGTGGGCTATGTGATCGCCCTGCTTCTGTTCCTGTTGCCGATGGAGTGGCTGATGGTCCGGCTGGGCTACGGCGCGCCGGTGCAGCGGCGGGTGCTGCTGCGGAGCTGGGGCGAGCGGGTCCGCCTGTTCATGGACACGCCGGAGGGCAGCGAACGGCTGGAGCTGGACCGGGCCGCCGTCACGGCCGTGCTGGTCCGCCAGGCCAGCGTCCAGCTCCCACCACTCGGGGAGCGGCCCCTGGGCTGGGATCTGCGTCTGGCCGTTGCCGATCCCGTCGGGGAGCACCTGCTGGCCCGTACCGCCGGCTTCTCCAGCGCCTGGCAGCAGGGCCACGCCCTGGCCGGCGATCTGGGGGTGCCCCTGCGCCTGGCCGGCGCCCTCGACGGCCGGCAGCTCCCTGGGACCCGGTCGGGCGGACCGCAGCCGGACGATGTCTGGAGGCTGGAATCGGGGGCCTCCGCCCCACGCCTGATCCGCAGCCGCCGCACGGTGGGCGCCGCCCAGTGGTGGCGCTCCTTCGTCGAGCAGGGCCGCGACCTGCTGTTCGTCGCCGTGCTCAACACCGTGATGGTGAAGTACGGCGGCTTTCTGGTCTGGATGTTCGGGCCGCGTCTGGGCCTGAGCGAACCCACCACCCTGGTGCTGGATCTCTCCCTGCCGGGCCTGCTGTCGCTGGGCCTGCCGGAGTGGACCGTGATCCAGACCCTGCTGGTGATCGCCGCCCTCGGTGCCGCCGGCATCGGCAGCTACCGGCAGTGGAGTCCCCAGGAGCTCTCCGTGACAGGCGACCAGATCCAACTCCGCCGCCCCGGCCAGCCCAGCCGCCAGCTGCCGTTGCGGCTGATCACCGGCGTGCTGCTGCTGCCGGGTCCGAACCCCCGGGTGATCCTCTGGAGCGAACGCCGGCTGCCAATCGTGGTGGGCGGCCTCTGCGGCGAGCGGGAGGCGGCCGAGCTGCTGGAGAAGCTGGAGGCCGTCCTGGATTGGCCGCAGGGATGATGGACCCGATGCCTCTCCGCAACACCCTGTCGCTGGCCGCAGCCCTGGTGATGGCGGTGCCGGGCGTCGCCGCGGCGCCCGGCGGGGCGGAGGCCGGGCTGGCGGCCCTGGAGGCTCGCTCCGGCGGCCGGCTGGGGGTGTTCGCCATCGACACCGCCAGCGGCGCCCGGATCGGCCACCGGGCCGACGAACGCTTTCCCTTCTGCAGCACCTTCAAGGCGATCCTGGCGGCGGCCGTTCTCCACAGGAGCCAGCGGGAGCCGGGCTTCCTGGAGCAGCGGATCCGTTTCGGCCGCCAGGATCTGGTGACCCACTCGCCGATCGCCGAGCAGCACCTCGCGGACGGCCTGACGGTGGCGAAGATGGCCGCCGCCACGGTCCAGACCAGCGACAACACCGCCGCCAACCAGCTGATGGCGCGTCTGGGCGGCCCCGCCGGCCTGACCGCCTTCGCTCGCTCCATCGGCAACCGGACCTTCCGACTCGATCGCTGGGAAACCGCCCTCAACTCCGCCATCCCCGGCGATCCCCGCGACACCGACACCCCCGCCGGCATGGGCACCAGCCTTCAGGCCCTGGTGCTCGGGACTGCCCTGGGCCTGCCCCAATGGCAACGGCTGCAGGACTGGCTGATCGGCACCACCACCGGCGACCGGCGGGTGAGGGCCGGGGTGCCGTCGGGCTGGCGGGTGGGCGACAAGACCGGCACCTGCGGGCCTACGGCACCGCCAATGACGTGGCCGTGGTCTGGCCGCCGGACCGGGCGCCGATCGTGCTGGCGGTGTTCCACACCCAGGCCGATCCGGCCGCCGCCGCGCAGGATGGGGTGATCGCCGAAGCCGCCGCGATCGTGGCCGAGGCGTTCAGGCCGGCAGACAGGTGAGCACCAGCTGATCGCGATGCACCACCGCATCCCCCACCGGCCCCAGCTGGCGCCGCACCTCCTCGCTGCTGAGGCCCATGATGCGGCGCAGCTCCTCGCTGCTCAGGGTGCTCAGGCCCCGCCCCAGCTCACGGCCATCGCTGGCCAGCACCCGCACCGCCTCACGCCGGGAGAAGTGACCCTCCACCGCCCGGATGCCCACCGCCAGCAGGGAAGCCCCCTGCTGCAGCAGCGCCCGCTCGGCACCCGCATCCACCCGGACGCTGCCCTTCACCAGCAGGGCATGGGCCAGCCAGCTCTTGCGGTCGGCCAGGGGGGTGCTGCTGGGCTGGAACACAGTGCCCACCTTCTCGCCGGCGAACAGGGCATCGAGCACCGCCGGATCGCGGCCATCGGCCAGGCGCACCCGGATGCCGCTGGAGGTGGCGATACGGGCCGCCGCCAGCTTGGTGGTCATGCCACCGGTGCCCCACTGCCCGCCCCCCTCGGCGACGTGGCTGAGGCGCTCCAGCTCGGCCAGGTCCCGCACCTCCTCAATCGGGCTGGCGTCAGCATCAGTACGGGGGTTGCCGGAATAGAGCCGGTCCACATCGGTGAGCAGCACCAGCTCATCGGCGCCGATCGCCACCGCCACCAGGGCTGAGAGGGTGTCGTTGTCGCCGAAGCGCAGTTCGTCGGTGGCCAGGGTGTCGTTCTCGTTCACCACCGGCAGCACCCCCCAGGCCAGCAGCTGCTCCAGGGTGCGGCAGGCGTTCTGGTAACGGCGCCGGGAGGCCAGATCGCTGCGGGTGAGCAGCACCTGGGCCACCGCCAGACCCCGCACGGCGAAGGCGTCCTGGTAGAGGGCCATCAACCGGCCCTGGCCCACGGCGGCGGCGGCCTGCAGGGCGACCACCTCGGTGGGCCGCCGGCTGAAGTGGAGGGCCTCACAGCCCAGGCCCACCGCCCCACTGGTGACCAGGGCCAGGCGATCCCCCTGGCGTTGCTGCCGGCCAAAACTGGCCGCCAGATCGGCAATCACGGCCGCCGTGGGCCGCTCGGGGGTGCCGCGCAGCAGGCTGGTGCCCACCTTGATCACCCGCCGCAATCCCCCACCGACACTCGCGGGCGTGCTGGAACTTGCCATCAGCCGGGAACCGAACCCATCCAGCGGGCCATGCGCAGCTCCAGGCTCTGAAGCCGGTCCTCGCGACAGGGCTCGCCGTCAGGATTGATCGGCTTGACCAGCACGGTGAACAGACCCATGCGATTGCCCACCAGCACATCGGTGAACAGACGATCTCCCACCAGGGCCACCTGGGCGGGGGGGAGATTGAGTTCCAACAGCACCTTGCGCAGGGCCGCCCGCCTCGGCTTGCCCGCTGAAGTGGTGTAGGGAAGACCCATCGTGTCGGCCACCGCGCCGATGCGGCGGCGGGAGGGATTGTTGCTGAGCAGATGCAGGGGCATCCGCTCGCGGGCGTGGCGCAGCCATAGCTCTGCCTGGACAGGCATGGTGGCCTGGCGGCGGGGCAGCAGGGTGCGGTCCACGTCCAGAACCAGGGCGCGAATGCCACGGTCGACCAGCTCCTGCAAGGGCAGGTGGGCCAGGGAGGTCCCCGGCAGCCAGTCGGGCGTGAGCAGGTCGCGCAGCATCAGTCGTCGCTCTCCCGCTCGTCGAGTTCAGCCTCGATGCGGGGCTGAACCCGCTCGAATTCCTCCCCCTCCACCATCACCGCGTCGGCCCCCTCCATGCGGGCCACCACGAAGAACGGATCCAGGGGGATGTAGAGGCCGTACTCCTCATCGCCGGCCATGAAGCTCACCAGAAGTTCGTAGGTCTCACTGTCGTCGTCGCCCTCCTCATCCTCGAGTTCATCAGGATCAGGCTCCTCCAGTTCTCCGCTGACGGTGAGGGTGACGGCGGAACGGACCAGGGTCAGATCATGTTCCTGGAGCACCACATCCGCCACTGACAGGATCGGCTCGGTGGCCGCGAGGGTCTCGATCAATTCGGGGTCATCCTCCTCCCGCAGCCTGAACAGGCAGACCGGGGTGTCCACCGGCGTCAGCAGGGCGTAATCGTGGCCATCAAGGGGAATCAGCTGCTCCAGGAAACACAGCAGCTGCCGGCCGCTGCCGTCCCGCACCTGCACGGTGGGCACGTCGCCGGAGCCCGTCATCGCAGGGGGGTCGGAGGCCATCAAGAACAAGCGGGTCTTCTCAGAATGAATCAGCACCGGCCCGTGTGGCCACAGCGATGGCCGCCGGGGCGACCGGATCGGTCGTGAGCGCTGTGGGGGCCTGTGGTTCGGGGCCCTCCCGCAGCCATTGCTCCACCAGCAACATCGCCGCCGCGCTGTCGAGCCGGCCGCTGCGGTCGCCGTGCAGCCCAAAGCTCTCGCCCGCCGCCCAGCTGCTGGCGTGCTCATCCACCCAGACCAGGGGCAGGGGCTGGCCAAGGGCCTGCAGGGCCCGAGCGAGCCGAAGGCCGTAGCGGCGGCAATGGATCCCCTGGGGGGTGGGCCGCTGGCTGGCATCGAGGGGCAGCCCCACCACCAGCGCCTCGACCCGCCGCTGGCGCACCAGGGCCAGCAGGTGGGTGAAATCGGCCTGGAACTCACCCCGGGCCAGGGCCGGCAGCGGCGTCACCGTGACCCCCAGCGGATCGCAGCCGGCCAGGCCGATGCGGCGGCGCCCCACATCAAGGGCCAGCACCGATCGCGGCCGGGGCGTGGCCATTCAGCGCGGCAGCAGGGGCGCCGTGGGCAGGCTGCCGAGGGGACCGCTGGGTGTGGGCATGGGCCGCCGCCGGGGCTGAAGTTGCTCAAGAACCGCTTCAAGGCGCCGGGCAGCTCGCTTGGCCGGCTGGCCCTCCTGGCGCCGCCAGACACTGCGGGCCATCAACACCTCCTCGCCATGGGCCTCGGCCCCAAGCGCCTGCAGCCAGCTCTGACGCTCGCCGTCGCTCACTTCACAGCGCAGCCAGAGGCTGGTGCCCCCCTTGGCGATGCGACACAGCAACGATTCGGCCGCCGCCCCAAGCAGGTGGCCCCAGCCGGGGTGGATGCTCAATTCCACCGCCTGGCCGCCGCCGGGGTGCTCGTCGAGCCAGCGCACGCCCGCCACCGCCTCATTGCGCACGGCATCCACCAGCATCCAGCCATGGCTGCGGCTCTGATCCAGCACGTCTTCGATGCGGCGGTCCTGGAGCTGGCGCAGATGGGCCGGGCAGGTGGCCTGCTCCAGGTGCCACAGCAGCGGGGCGTTGCGGCGATTGAGTTGACGCAGCTGCAGATCGGCAGGGGGAAGCGGGACGGCGCGATCCGCCCCTGGCTGCCAGCGCCAGAGGCGATCGGTGCGCTGGGGCTGGAAGCCCTGCTCCCGCAGGGTCGCCAGCCGGGACGTGTCAAGGCTGGAGGCGGTGGCGATCCAGCTGGCGGCGCCCTTCACCCGACCGATGGCCTGGCGCAGCAGATCCCCGGCCAGGGCCGCCCTGCCGGGGGCGGAGGCGTCTGGAGACGCCCCTTCCGTGGCAGCCAGGGCCAGGCGCAGATGCTGCACCTGCCAACAGCTGCCGCTGCGGTTGAGCCGCCGGGAGACGATCAGCCCCACGGCCTGCTGGCGGGTGAGCCCCTGGCGCTGCAGCGCCACCAGCACCTGGGCAGCCAGGGGGCGGCGGCTGGTGAGCAGCTTCAGCAACTGCTCCGGCAGGGCCAGAAGCAACGAGCGCTGCAACAGGGGCTGCAGGGGCAGGAAGGCCGGATCATCCAGCAAGGGAAGGTGCCAGCCCTGCAGGGGCTCCACCGTCCAGCTCGGGGAGGTTCTGCCCTGGGCAGGCACTGGCACGGCAGGCACTGGCACGGCAGACGACGAAGGGGTGGGGAGAGGCGTGGGAACGCGAAACGTGACGTGGGCGTTGACAGCACCATCGTCATTCACATTCTACGCGGGACGCACCAACACGAGGGGCGTGCGCTCGTTGGCATTGCCGGCGGGGTTGGGACGCAGAGCCCGCATCAGCAGGGCCTCGTCGGTGCCGCCGCTGGCGGCCAGCACCTTCACCCGTCCCAGGTCGTTGACGTCCACCACCGCCACGGCCACGCCGAGGGCCGACGCCATCCGCTCGCACCAAGCCGCCGGCTGGTCCGGACCCAGCACGATCGTCTGGTCGTAGGGGGGGGTGGTGCCGGTGATGTCATCGATCAGGCGGGCCTGTTCCCCGGCCAGACGATAGAACCAGCCTTTGCTGCCCACCAGCTTCAGGGCGGTGCCCACGAACCAGGCCCCCAGCACCCGGGCCGGGCCGGAGACATCGATCAGGCTCTGCAGACCGCAGGCCGTGGCCAGGGAGCTGGTGGGGTGGAACGCCCGGCAGAGCAGGCGGGCCAGGAAGGAGGGCTGCACCGTCGACGGATGGTGGTACCGCCCCTGGATCACCGCCAGGGGGGTCTCGCCGATGGTGAGCACGTCACCGGGCTGCAGCAGGCCATCGGTGTAACGCCGCAGCATCCCGAGTGAATCGTCGAGCACGCCCAGGAGATGGGTACGCACCGGCAGCACCCGGCAGCCCTCCCCATCGCGCCAGCTGGGGGCGGCCGGATCACCCGGTTCCGGCTTCTGCAGGGGCATCAGGATCCCCTGGCGCCGCTGCAACCGCCCGAAGGGTCCGTAGTTCACCCAGTGGATGTCCATCCAGAGGGTGTCGAGCACGCTTTCGAGATCCAAGCCGGCGGGTCCGGTGAGGTTGAGGCGGATATGGGCGGCGGTGGTCTTACGACCCTTGACGATGTAAGCGGCCCAGTAACCGTCGGGGCGGGCGTCTTCATCCGGGTGCTGAGGCGTGATGAGCAGCTCGTGGCGAACCTGGCTCGCATCGCTGCGGCCCAGCACGGTGGGAACCAGCGTGATCTCCGGCACCATCACCTCCATGCGGGGGTGGGGGTTGCGGATGTGGATCTCCCCGGTGATCTCCAGGCCCTGGGCCCGGCGCCGCACCTGGAAGGCGCCGGGCAGCAGCTGAAGGGGGGAAGCCGGCCGCAGACGGTGGCGCAGTTCAAGCACCACCAGCCCCAGACCAAGGAGCAGCAGCAGAACCAGCAGGAAGGAAACGGGAAACGGCAAGCCGATACGTCAGGGATTGTCCGGGCGGAGCGTAGATGCACCCGTGGACCTAGTTTCGGCCCCATGGAACCGGCAGAGCCCTGGCATGCGCAAGACCTTCGTGCTCGACACCAATGTGTTGCTGCATGACCCCCAGGCCCTGAACCGCTTCGAGGACAACCAGGTGGTGATCCCGATCGAGGTGGTCGAGGAAATCGACCGCTTCAAGCGGGACCCCTCCGAGAAGGGCCGCAACGCCCGCCAGGTGTCGCGCCTGCTCGACCAACTGCGGGAGAAGGGCAACCTGGCCGAAGGGGTACCCATCGATGGCTCCAGCGGCGGCACCTTGAAGGTGGTGTTCTGCCGCAGCGAAACCCTGCGCCAGCTACCTCCCGAGCTGAAGGCGGGCAACGGCGACAACAACATCCTGGCGGTGGCACTGGAGCAGCGGCTGCAGGAGGTGGTGGGCAGCCAGCCACCGGTGGTCCTTGTCACCAAGGACACCAACCTGCGCATCAAGGCCGATGCGGTGGGCCTGATCGCCCAGGACTACACCACCGACAAGGTGGACATGGCGGATCTTTACCCCGGTTTCTGCGAGCGCTGGATGAACGCTGAGCAGATGGACCTGGTGAAGGCCGGAGACGGCCTGACGGCAGACGCCATTCCCACCCAGCCGGCTCCCGTCTCGCCCCTGCAGGCCAACGAGGGAGTGACCCTGATCGACCTGGCCCAGCCGGCCCACACCCTGCTGGCCCGCTACAACGGCCGCACCGGGACCCTGCAACCGCTGCAGAAGTCGGCCAAGGCCAAAATGGTGCTGATCCAGCCCCGCAACCGGGAGCAGGCCTTCGCCCTGGATCTGCTGCTTGATCCGGCGGTGGCCCTGGTGACCCTGGTGGGCAAGGCCGGCACCGGCAAGACCCTGCTCGCCTTGGCGGCGGGCCTGCACCAGGTGGCCGATGAGCACCTCTACGAACGCCTGCTTGTGACCCGTCCGGTGATCTCCCTGGGCAAGGAGATGGGCTTCCTACCAGGGGATCTCGAGGAGAAGATGGCCCCCTGGATGCAACCGATCGTCGACAACCTCGACTTTCTGCTCGGTGGCGAGGACGCCCAGCCCTCCCGGGGGGGCCACCGGCCACCGCGCAGCAACTGGAGCGATCTCAAGGGGATGGGACTGCTGGAAGTGGAGGCGATCAGCTACATCCGTGGCCGCTCCATCCCGCGCCAGTTCATGGTGGTGGATGAGGCCCAAAACCTCACCCCCCATGAGGTCAAGACGATCGTCACCCGGGTTGGCGAAGGCACCAAGATCGTGCTCACGGGTGACCCTTATCAGATCGATAATCCCTATGTGGATGCCGAGAGCAATGGCCTCACCTGGCTGGTGGAACGCTTCAAGGGCCAGCTGCTCTCCGGCCACATCACCCTGATGCGGGGGGAACGCTCAGAGCTGGCCGAACTGGCAGCGAATCTGCTCTGAGATTCCTCTCTGCTGACGTTCACGGAGCAAGGCGGCTCCAGCAGGTGAGAATCAGGGTAAAAGACTGCAGGTGATGTCGCCACTTTGACGCACCCGCAGCCTGGCTTGCCGATGCGTTTGATTCACGAACCTGCCAAGACATAACAACCCAGTGGCATCATCCGACCAGCGGCGGCTGTGAATCTGCCTGTCCGAAGCACCGTTGCAGTCTCTAATGGCGCCGTCGGAGGGCTGCTCCACCACAACGGGCAGCCCGGACTTGTGAGCCACGGCACACTGTTCGGCGAAGGAAATCGTTTCCATGATTCTGCTGGAGGCTTCAGCCAGGGCCAGGGTGCGGCGGAACTGGGGAAGGGCGATCGCGCTGAGAATCCCCACGATGCCGACCACAATCATGTGCTCCAGGAGCGTGAACCCAGGGGATCGGTCGACGATCTGACGCCTGTGCCTGTGGCGGATCAGCCCAGAGCAGTGCCAAAGGAAACAACTTTGATGGTCAGCTTGGGCCGGTCGGCGGTCTGGGTCCAGAAGACGGGGAAAGGACATCTCAGGCCTCCGCCCCCCCTGTCCGGTTAGAACCAGCAGGGCGGGACAGAATCGGTAATTCCAGCAGCAAACCCTGGATGCGGGAGTCCATGGGGAACTTCAGCAGGGAGGTCTGGGGCCGGATCAACTCTGG
>JBBQIH010000048.1:0-11355 GCA_038324725.1 Cyanobacteriota bacterium
GTGAACGTGTTGAAATCCAGGCCGGTCGCCTGCTCCACCAGCTCATGCATGGTGACCCGCCGCCAGGGCGGGGTGAGATCGATCGCCACGCCCTGGTAGGTGAGGCGCGTGTCACCACAGACCTCCAGGCAGGCCGCGGCCAGCAGCTGCTCGGTGAGGTCCATCATCGTGTGGTAATCGGCGAAGGCCTGGTAGATCTCCACCGACGTGAACTCAGGGTTGTGCCGGGTGCTGATCCCCTCGTTGCGGAAGATGCGCCCGAGTTCGTAGACCCGCTCAAAGCCCCCCACCACCAGCCGCTTGAGGTGCAGTTCGGTGGCGATGCGCAGGGTGAGGGGCAGGTCGAGGGCGTTGTGGTGAGTGGCGAAGGGGCGGGCGTCGGCACCGCCGGCTTCGGTCTGCAGGACAGGCGTTTCGATCTCAAGGAAGCCGCGCTCGTCGAGCCAGCGGCGCATGGCACTCACCAGCCGCGCCCGGCGCCGGAAGGTTTCGCGGGTGTCGGGCGAGACGATCAGATCGAGGTAGCGCTGGCGGTAGCGCTTCTCCACGTCCGCCAGGCCGTGCCACTTGTCGGGAAGCGGCTGGAGCGCCTTGGTGAGCATCACCCAATCGGTCACCTTGACCGAGAGTTCGCCCCGATCGGTGCGGCGCAGGCTGCCGTGCACCCCGATCCAGTCGCCGCCGTCCACCAGGGAGGTGATCTGGGCGAAGCCTTCGGGCTCCTCCGGGTGGGCCGCCAGCAGGGTGGCCTTCTCGATGAACAGCTGGATCGGACCGGATTCGTCGGCGATGGTGAAGAAGGCCAGCTTGCCCATCACCCGACGGGTCATCACCCGGCCGGCGACCGCCACCTCAACGGCCCTTTCCTCGCCGTTGGGCAGGTCGCCATGGGCCTGCTGCAGCTCGGCGGTGCGGTGACTGGGAGCGAAGCCGAGCGCATAGGGAGCCCGACCGAGGGACTCCAGGGTGCGGGCTTTCTCCAGACGGGTCTCACGCAGATCCGACAAGACAGGTGCGGGGGTGGAGAAGGGTGGCTGCCCATCCTGCAGGATCAGCCGGCGGCGGCCAGGGAGGCCTCACCCATCCGCTGGGAGGCGTAGCCCGTGCCGCGCACGGTGAGGATCAGCTCGGGGTTGCGGGGATCGGGCTCGAGCTTGCCGCGCAACCGGGCCACATACACATCCACCACGCGCAGGTCGGCGGCACGGCGGGGGGGATAGCCCCAGAGCTCCTCGAGGATCTCGGCCCGCGGCACCACCCGGCCCGGCTCCCGGAACAGCAGCTCCAGCAGGCTGAATTCGGTGTAGGTGAGGGGGATGCGCTGCCCCTCGCGCGTCACCTGGCGGCGGTTGGTGTCGACCACCAGATCCCCCACCCGCAGCACCCCGGAGCCGACAGGGAGCTCACGCGGCTCGCTGGTGGCCGCCCCCCGGCCCATGCGGCGCAGGATCGTGGAGATGCGGGCTTCGAGTTCCTTGGGGCTGAAGGGCTTGGGCAGGTAGTCGTCGGCTCCCAGATCCAGTCCTGCCACCCGTTCGGCGATGGCGTCGAGGGCGGAAAGAAAGATGATCGGCACGCAGGATTCGGCCCGCAGGCGCCGGCAGACGGCGAAGCCGTCCAGCTTGGGCAGCATCACGTCGAGCACCACCAGATCGGGCTGCTCCTTGTGAAACAACGCCAGGGCCTCCTCGCCGTCTTCGGCACAGAGCACCCGGTAGCCGGCCAGCTGGAGACGCATCACCAAGACCCGGCGCACCGCCGCCTCGTCGTCAACGACCAGCAGGGTGGCGATGGGCTGGGACGGGGAAGCACCGCCCGCGGAAGCCTCCAGATCAGCACCATCGGTGAAGGAGGAGGCAGCCGTGGGCATGGGCATCGCTCCGATCCGCTGGGGGTGAAGAATCGCAACCATAACGCGACACTGTTTGGAGCTGCGAGCACGGAATCGGCTCCAGCAGCGGGCGTCTGGGCTACCGGCAACATTTCTTCAGAATCCCTTCCCTGCCCCGCCGGCCGCTCCCTTCAGGGCCAGCGGGCCTCGGCATAGCGGTTCCACTGCAGCTCGGCTTCTGCCAGGGCCGCATCGCTGTCGAGCTGCCCCAGCATGGCCCGCTGCAACTGGGTGTAGAGGATCGCCTGCAGCCGCTTCACCCCCGGGGTGGCCGGCACCAACACCCGGGCCTGGGCCAGGGTCTCGATCGAAAGCAGCCGGGCGTTGTGCACCAGGCGCTCCTGGCCATCGCTGGGGACCGCCCCCCGCAGCTTGCGCTCCAGGCTCGCCAGGGCTCCCCTGGAGGAAGGCAGCACCCGGGCCTCCTCAGCGAAGGCCAGCTGGTTGGCCGCATCGCTCAGGAACAGGGCAAAGCTCACCGCCTCCGGGGCCATGGCGCTCTGGCGGGGCACCACCAGGTTCATCACCGCCACATTGGCTTCACCGTTCGCCCCCGTCAGGGGCGGGAAGGGGGCGGAGGTGGCGGCGATGCCGGGGGCGTTGGTCTGCAGGTTGCGCAGGAAATCGGGGCCACTGGCCACCTGGGCCAGATCGCCGGCCTGGAACAGCTCGATGGCGCGCCGGTAGCCCTGGCTCACCACCTCCCGCGGCAGCAGCCCGCGGCGGTAGAGATCGCTCCAGAAGCCGAAGGCGCGGCGACCGACCGGACTGTTGAAGGCCGCCCGCTGACGATCGTCGAGCAACCGCACCCCCATCTGTACCAGCGCCTCCATCAGTTCGCCGGAGTCGTCGGGGACGACGGTCACGAACAGGGCGTAGCGGCCGGTGCGGCGCCGGACGGCTTCGGCGTAGGCCGGCACCTCCTCCCAGCGGCGGGGTGGGGCGCTGAGGCCGGCCCGCTGCAGCAGCCGCCGGTTGGCGATCGTCACCCGGGCCGTCAGGTACCAGGGAATGCCGAACTGCTCGCCCTGCTGCTGGCCCGAGGTCCAGATGCCGGCCAGGTAGCGATCCGCGGCGCCGGGGGGGAGCAGGGGGGTGAGATCCCGCAGCCCCCCCTTGCTGGCCAGGTTGGCGGCGAAGTTGGGGTTGAGATTGACCAGATCAGGGGCGGTGCGGGCGAACACGGCCGCCAGCAGCTTGCGTTCCACCGATCCCCAGGGCACGTCGGTCCAGCGCACCGTCACGCCCGGATGGTCCTGCTCCCAGGCCGCGATCACCCGCCGCATGTAGGCGTTGAAGCGGGGCGCCAGGTCCAGGGTCCAGACGTTGAGCACCTTGCCCTGGACCGACCCGGGCCCCCGCGCGCAGGCCCCGGCGCCCAGGGCGAGGGCGACGGGGGCGGCCAGCAACCGCAGGGCCTGGCGTCGTGGCAGGGATCTGGGCATCACTCAGCGCCGCCAGCCGGAGCCCACCTGGCGCCAGAGCAACAGCTGCAGGGAGCAGAGCATCGGGGCGAGCAAGGCCGTGATCAGCGTCTGGGAGAGCAGGACCCGCAGGCCGGGACCCGCCAGATCATCCCAGCGCCACCCCGGCAGGGCCAGCAGGGCGGGGTTCACCCCCTGATCGGCCAGGTTGCGACCCAGCTCCGGTCCCGCCAGCCGGATCGCCTCCCGGGTACCCACCCAGTCCTGGACGCCCCACTGCAGCATCAGGGTGAGGCCGAGCAGGGCCGTGCCGAGCAGGGCGAGCAGACCGAGGCTGAAACTGCGCTGGATCAGCGGTGCCCGCCGTCCCATCCGGCCCCACCACCAGCCCAGCAGCAGCAGGGCGGGCACCTGGGTGACGCCGCCGGGGTGAACGGCATCCAGCAGCAGTCCCAGGGCGAGGCCGGCGCAGGCCCCCGAAAACGGTCCGTCACTCAAGGCCCAGGGCAGCAGCCACAGCACCGCCCAGCAGGGGCCGACGCCATCAAGGCTGAGCCAACCCGGCGAGGCCAGGACGAGCAGGGGCACCAGCAGGGCCGAGGCGACGAGCAGGGGCTGGCGGGTGAGCAGATCCATCAACGCACCTGCACCTGCACCCAGTCGAGGGCCGAAACCGGCGCGATCAGCTGCACCACCGCCTCCGGGGCCGGGTCGGCGTTGGCGTCCATGGACTGGATCACACCCACCGGCAGGTTCGGCGGCACCAGGGTGCTGGCAGGGGATGTCACCACCACGTCACCGGGACGGGCCTGGGGATCCTTCTCCAGGAAGCGCAGCAGGGGCCGGCCGGTGCCGATGCCGGTGAGCAGGCCGTGGTGCTGGGTGCGCCCCACCCACACCCCGACACGGCTGCGGGGATCGGTGAGCAGGGTGACGCTGGCGGTACTGGGGGTGACGCTGCCCACCAGACCGACCAGACCGCCCGGACCGACCACCGCCTGGCCGGCCCGGATACCGCTGAGGGCCCCCTGCCCAAGCAGCAGCTGCCGCCACCAGCCGGCGCCATCCCTGGAAATCACCGGGGCCGTCACCCGGTTGGGATTTTGCTTCTGCAGCTCCAGCAGGGTTCGCAGCCGCTGGTTGTCCTGCTCCAGCTGGGCCAGGCGGGCCCCATCCTCCACCCGTCGGGCCGACCGCAGCCACTCGGCCTGGGCCGTCCCGGGCCAGAAGGGTCGGCTCAGCAGGGCGTAGGCATCGGCGACCACCGCCCCCTTGCTGAGCCGCACGGCCACCAAGGCCAGCAGCACCAGCAGCCAGGGGGTGATCCGTCGCAGGGACGAGCCTTGGACGAAACGAAGCCAGCGCCATGCCGGCATGGGGATCAGGCCGTCTGACGGAGGAATTCAGGGGTGTCGAGCACCCGCTCCAGCCGGCTGTAGTCCTCCAGGACCATGCCGCAGCCGTTGACCACGCAGAGCAGGGGGTCTTCAGCCACGTGGGTGAGGATCCCGGTCTCGTGGCTGATCAGGTCGCAGATGCCCCGCACCAGGGCACCACCGCCGGCGAGCATGATCCCCCGGTCGACGATGTCGGCCGCCAGCTCGGGAGGGGTGCGCTCCAGGGTGCGCTTGACCGCCTCCACGATCACGTTGAGCGGCTCGGCCATGGCTTCACGGATGTCTCCGGCCCGGATGTTGATCGTGCGCGGCAGGCCGGAGAGCAGGTGCAAACCCCGCACATCCATGGAGGTCTCATCGTGGGCGTCGTCGGGAAACGCCGAGCCGATGCGGATCTTGATGTCCTCGGCGGTGCGCTCGCCCACCACCAGGTTGTGCACCTTCTTGAGGTAAACAGTGATGGCGTCGCTGAGCTCATCGCCCGCGACTCGCACCGACTCACTCAGCACGGTGCCGCCCAGGCTGAGCACCGCCACCTCAGTGGTGCCACCGCCGATGTCGACGATCATCGTGCCCACTGGATCGGTCACCGGCAGGCCGGCACCGATGGCCGCCGCCACCGGCTCATCGATCAGGTGCACCTGCCGGGCCCCGGCCAGGCCGGCCTGATGCACGGCGCGGCGCTCCACGCCGGTGACGCCGCTGGGGATGCCGATCACGAGGCGGGGGGCGATCACCCCCCGGCCCTCGTTGCCCTTCTGGATGAAGCTCTTGATCATCTGCTCGGCGGCATCGAAGTCGGCGATGACCCCGTCGCGCAGGGGCCGGATCGCCCGGATGTTGCCGGGGGTGCGGCCGAGCATCAGCTTGGCCTCCTCACCCACCGCCAGGGGGGTGCCACGCTCCAGATCGATCGCCACGACGGACGGCTCCTGCAGCACGATGCCCTTGCCCGAGACATACATCAGTGTGTTGGCCGTCCCCAGATCGATGCCGATGTCGCGGGAGAACTGGAAACGGCGGAAAAACACGGGCAAGACCTCTGGCAGCGGTCGATCATAGTTGGGGCGATTCCGGTGGACCGGCCAACACCGGGTGGGTGTGACAACCGGGACGAAGGGTGGAACGGAAAGAGAGAGGCCCCCGATCGGGGTGCCCCATCATTGATCCACTCGTTTCAGGAGCACGCCATGGGCGTCAATTCCATCACCCTCGTCGGCAGAGCCGGCCGCGACCCGGAGGTCCGCTACTTCGAATCCGGCAGCATGGTCGCCAACCTCACCCTGGCGGTCAATCGCCGCAGCCGGGACGACGAACCGGACTGGTTCAACCTGGAGATCTGGGGCAAGCAGGCCCAGGTGGCCGCCGACTACGTCCGCAAGGGTGCCCTGATCGGCATCATCGGTTCCTTCAAGCTCGACCGCTGGACGGACAGGGCCAGTGGTGAGGAGCGCAGCAAGCCCGTGATCCGGGTCGACCGCCTGGAGCTGCTCGGCAGCAAGCGCGATGCCGAAGGCGGCGGCGGCGGCAGCTTCGGCGGGGGATTCGGTGGCGGCGAACCCAGCGAAGAGGAAGTGCCTTTCTGAGCCTTTCGACCCAGCCAGGGCTGCGGGGGCTTGTGCCAGTGACCCAGCCGGGTTATCAAGCGTCCGAAGCCAGAGAAGGCGCCCCCCGGGGCGCCTTTTTTACTGTTCGGGGCCGGGCCGGAGTCCCAGCGGGCTCTGGGTCAGGGACGCTGGCGGCTCTGCTTCCAGATGCGCAGCCCCAGCCACACGGCCCCCGCCAGCACCAGCAGCACCAGCAGCACCTTCACCACCCTGGCGGCGGGCTCGATCCAGAGTTCAACGTTGGTGTAGCTCTCCCCCAGCGCCAGGCCCGCCAGCGTCAGCAGCAGGGTCCAGATCAGGCTGCCGGCGGTGGTCCAGAGCAGAAAGGGCGTCAGCGGCATCATCTCAATGCCGGCGGGGACGGAAATGAGGGTGCGGATACCGGGCACCAGCCGGCCCCAGAACACCAGGGCGGTGCCATGGCGGCTGAACCAGCGGCGGCTGCGAAGCAGCTCCTGGGGGCTGATGCCGATCCAGCGTCCGTGGCGCTCCAGCCAGCGCTCAATCCGCTGCTCGTTCACCAGCCGGCCGATGCCGTACCAGGGAAGGGCACCGAGAACGGTGCCCAGCAGGCCGGCCAGCACCACCGGCAGCAGGGAGAGCTTGCCCTGCTGCACAAAAAACCCCCCGAGCGGCATGATCAGCTCGGAGGGAATCGGGGGGAACAGGTTCTCCAGAAACATGGCCGCGAAGATCGCCCCATACCCCGCTGCCGGGTTGGCCTCCACGGCCACCCCGATCATCTCGGGCAGCTTCTGAACCAGTTCCCACACCAAGGGCCGTGACCGCTCAGTAGCGGTAGTGGTCGAGCTTGTAGGGACCTTCGACGGGGACGGCGATGTAGGCCGCCTGCTCGGCGGTGAGCTCGGTGAGCCGGGCGCCGATCCGCTCGAGGTGCAGACGGGCCACCATCTCGTCGAGGTGCTTGGGCAGCACGTAGACCTCCTTGCCGTAGGCGTCGCCCTTGCTGAACAGCTCGATCTGGGCCAACACCTGGTTGGTGAACGAGTTGCTCATCACGAAGCTGGGGTGGCCGGTGCCACAGCCCAGGTTCACCAGCCGGCCTTCGGCCAGCAGGATGATCCGGTTGCCACTGGGCAGGATCACATGATCCACCTGGGGCTTGATGTTGTCCCAGGTGTACTGCTTGAGCGACGCCACATCGATCTCATTGTCGAAGTGGCCGATGTTGCACACGATCGCCTGGTTCTTCATGGCGAGCAGATGCTCATGGCGGATCACGTGGTAGTTACCCGTGGCCGTCACGAAGATGTCCACATCGCCAACGACATCCTCAAGGCGCACGACGCGGTAGCCCTCCATCGCGGCCTGCAGGGCGCAGATCGGATCGATCTCGGCGATCATCACCGTGGCGCCGAGGCCGCGCAGGGACTGGGCCGAACCCTTGCCCACATCGCCATAGCCCAGCACCAGGGCCACCTTGCCGGCCACCATCACGTCGGTGGCGCGCTTGACGCTGTCGACAAGGGATTCGCGGCAGCCGTAGAGGTTATCGAACTTGCTCTTGGTGACCGAGTCGTTGACGTTGATGGCCGGGAACGGCAGTTCGCCGCTCTTCTGCATCTGATACAGACGGGCCACGCCGGTGGTGGTCTCCTCGGTGACGCCCTGGATGTTGGCGTAGATGCGGGAATAGAAGCCGGGTTGCACCGCCAGCCGCTGGCGGATGGAGTTGAACAGGGCCACTTCCTCCTCGCTGGAGGGGTTCTCGAGCACCGAAAGATCCTTCTCGGCCTTGGTGCCGAGCACGACGAGGCCAGTGGCGTCACCACCGTCGTCGAGAATCATGTTGGGGGTGCCACCGTCGCCCCACTCGAGGATGCGGTGGGTGAAGGCCCAGTACTCATCCAGCGTTTCGCCCTTGTAGGCAAACACCGGGATGCCGGCGGCGGCGATGGCGGCGGCGGCGTGATCCTGGGTGGAGAAGATGTTGCAGGACGCCCAGCGAACCTCGGCGCCGAGGGCCACCAGGGTCTCGATCAGAACAGCGGTCTGGATCGTCATGTGGAGACTGCCGGCGATCCGGGCCCCCTTGAGGGGCTGCTCGGCGCCAAACGTCTCGCGCAGGGCCATCAGGCCGGGCATCTCGGTTTCAGCGATCGCCAGTTCCTTGCGGCCCCAGTCGGCCAGGCCGAGATCGGCGATCACATAGGAACTCGTGGCCTGAACGCCAGCAAACGCAGCCTCAGGGCTGGAAGGTGTTGCCACCATGAAGAAGAAGCTCCCGAAGGGGAGGACGAAACAATGGAAATATCTGCAGAGACGCCGAGGCTTCGGGCTCGCTGGGGGCCAATCTACAAGGGTGGAACCGAATGACGCGATCGAGGTGTGCCATCTGGCGGACCCCGCCGCCACCGACGCCCTGGGGCGGCGGCTGGCGTCGCAGCTGCTCGCGGCTGGTGCCGCTGACGGCGCCCTGCTGTTGCTGCGGGGGGAGCTCGGGGCCGGCAAGACGGCGCTGGTGCAGGGACTGGCCGCTGGGCTGGGCATCGTTGAACCGATCACCAGCCCCACCTTCGCCCTGGCCCAGCACTACGACACCGACGCCGGAGCGGACGCCGGCGCCGCGGCCGATGAACTGTTCGCCCAGGAAGAGGAGGAGGCCCGCCGCATCGGCGCCGTGATGGCCGTGGAGTGGCCCGAGCGGCTCAGCTTCCGGCCGGAGGGGGCCTGGGAGGTGGACTTGAGCCACCCGGAGTCCGGCGAGGGCCGGCTGGCCCGGATCACGCCACCAGGCTTCACCCCGCCGCGATCCTTGCCTGCAGCGCCGCGATGATGCGGGCATTGGCAGCCGGAAAGGGGTAAGCGGAGAGCTCCTGCGGCGCCACCCAGCGCACCTGCTGGGAGGCCAGCGGCTGCGGCTCCCCCGCCAGCCAGCGGCAGAGATGCACCACAAAGCGCAGCCGCTTATGGCTGTAGGCGTGCTCAAGGCTGATCAGCTCCTCCCCCACCGCCACCTCGATGGCCAGCTCCTCGCGCAGCTCCCGCTGGATCGTCGCTTCGATCGCTTCACCCGGCTCCTGCTTGCCGCCCGGAAACTCCCACAGGCCGCCCAGCAGGCCCTCCTGGAGCCGCTGATCGATCAGCACCCTCCCCTCGCCGTCCCGCACCACCCCCACCCCGATCACCTGGAACGGGATGGGCGCGGGGGTGTCCTTCACGGGGAAACGGCCGGGATCGCCGGCAGCGTAGGCAGCGCAGTGTTCGCGCCAGGGGCAGGCGCCACAGGTGGGCTGGCGGGGGGTGCAGACGCCGGCGCCCAGGTCCATCAGGGCCTGGTTGAAGGCCCGGGGCCGCTGGGGGTCGAGGACGGTATCGCTCAGCCGCCAGAAGTCGGCCAGCTGCCGCTTCGGCGGGACCGGATGGGCCACCAACCGGGCCAACACCCGCTGGACGTTGCCATCGAGGATCGGATGGGCCAGATCGAAGGCAGACGAGAGGATGCTGGCGGCGGTGCTGCGGCCGATGCCCGGCAGGGCCATCCAGCCCTCAAGCGTGCGCGACCAGGGGTCACCACCCGCCGCGACCAGGCGCTGCGCCCCCCCGTGCAGGCGTCGGGCCCGGGCGTAGTAGCCGAGGCCCTGCCACAACATCAAAACGTCGTGCTCGCTGGCGGCGGCAAGGGTTCTGAGGTCGGGGAACGCCGCCATCCAGCGCTGCCAGTAGGGCAGCATCACCGCCAGCTGGGTCTGCTGCAGCATCACCTCAGCCACCCACACGCCGAAGGGGTCGAGGGGCTCACCGGGCCCGGGGCGAGATCCGTCCGGGCGGAGCTTCCAGGGGATGGCATGGCGGCCGTGGATCTCCCACCAAGCCAGTAGCGAGTCCCGAAGCGGCTCCAGCGGGCCCGGATCCAGCACGTCGCGCCTTAAACGAATCCCCCCGGCCGGGGCCGGGTGCTGGAGAGGGACACATTCCCCTGAGCCAAGCCCTGCACGGCCACAGGCAGCTGGGCGGGCCGTGGCGGCGGCTGGGGGACGGCCACCACATTGAAGGCGATCGACCAGCGCTCCCCTTCGCCGCGGAAGGGCGGCACCGAGTGGGGTTGCCAGGCCGGAAAGACGTAGAAATCCCCTGGCACCGGCAGCACGTAGTGGGCCATGCCGGTGCGGAAGCTCTGGATGTGCCACTCCTCCGGTCCATGGAAGCAGAGCTGGCCGTCGAAACGCTCTGCATTGATCTGGGGCGGCACCTGCAGGAACAGCACCCCGGAGAAGCTGCCGCCATGGGTGTGGGTGGGGTTGTAGTCGCCGGCGCGCTGGGCGTTGAGCCACAGGTCGATCATCTGCAGGCCATAGCGGCCCGGCGTCCAGGGGCCGCGGCCCTGGGGCGGCTGGAGGTCAATCACGTGGCGGATCCAGCGCTCACAACCCGGCAGGATCACCGAGCGGCAGAGCTCGGCAGCGGCGGGATGATCGGGGCCGAGCTCCCGCTGCTGGGACAGCTGCCCTGCCAGCTTCACCGAAGCATCGGGACTGCGTTCAGGCTCGGCCAGCACAGTCCTGGCCATGGCCTGCAACTCGGCCAATTGAGCTGAAGGCAACTGGCCCTGCAGCAAGTAGCGGGGAAAGAGGCTCACCACCTCCATCGTGGGCTCTTCCGAGGCTGCAGAAAGGTTGCCGGCCATGGAAGCGGAGGGTGCGTGCTGGGCTCAAGCCTCGCAAACGGCCGGATCAGATGACCACATAGGCCTCGACGGCGTCGCTGAGGCGGCGCAGACCGGCCAGCCCGTCGCGCTCCAGGTTGCGCACCCGGTCGCGGCTGATGCCCAGGATGCGGCCGATGCCGGTGAGGCTCATCGGTTCTTCCACATCGATTCCGTAGCGCATCTTCAGCACGTCCCGCTGCAGGTCCGGCAGCTGCTCCAGCAGCGCCCGCATGTCGCCCCGCAGGCACTCGTTGTCCACGTTCTCCTCCGGCAGGGTGCCATCGCCCTGCAGCAGGTCGAGCAGTTCAGTGTCTTCGCCGTCGCCCACCTTGGTTTCCAGGCTCACCGGTTGCCGCGCCCGGCAGAG
>JBBQIH010000049.1:0-11259 GCA_038324725.1 Cyanobacteriota bacterium
GCTGCCCAGCCATGCGGAACGCCAAAGAACGCTGGATCGTACCGGCACCCTATAAGTAAGGTTCGATCCTTTCAGGGATCGGCCACGTTCATCGCCACGTCCATCGCCCATGTGGGCGCAGGTTTCCTCTTCCTTTCCGTCCCTTGACCGTCCTGTCCGGCCCACGCCAGTCCACGGGAATTCACTTCGACGCCATCGCCGATGCCCTGGCGGCGATCCGCAACGGCGAATCGATCGTGGTGGTCGATGACGAGAACCGCGAGAACGAAGGTGATCTGATCTGTGCGGCCCAGTTCGCCACGCCCCAGCAGATCAACTTCATGGCCACCGATGCCAGGGGACTGATCTGCCTGGCCATGGAAGGGGAACGGCTCGATGCCCTGGATCTGCCCCTGATGGTGGATCGCAACACCGACAGCAACCAGACCGCCTTCACGGTGAGCGTGGACGCGGGACCGGAGCGGGGGGTGAGCACGGGCATCTCGGCGGAGGACCGGGCCCGGACGATTCAGGTGGCGATCCATCCGGACTCGCGCCCCGCCGACCTGCGCCGGCCCGGCCACGTCTTCCCCCTGCGGGCCCGCCAGGGCGGTGTGCTGCAACGGGCCGGCCACACGGAGGCGGCGGTCGACCTCGCCCGCCTGGCCGGGCTCTATCCCGCCGGCGTGATCTGCGAGATCCAGAACGCCGATGGCTCCATGGCCCGCCTGGCCCAGCTCGCCGACTACGCCCGGCAGCATGGGCTGCGGCTGATCAGCATCGCCGATCTGATCCGCTATCGCCTCGACACTGAGCGTTTCGTGTCCCGCCAGGCGGAGGCCTCCCTGCCCAGCAGCTTCGGGCAGTTCCGGGCCATTGGTTACCGCAACGAGCTCGATGGCAGCGAGCATGTGGCCATCGTCAAGGGATACCCCGAGCGCAGCTCAGGGCAAGTGCTGGTGCGGGTGCATTCCGAGTGCCTCACAGGGGATGCCTTCGGTTCGCTCCGCTGCGACTGCCGCCCCCAGCTGGAGGCGGCCCTGCGCATGATCGAGTCCGCCGGCGAAGGTGTCGTGGTCTACCTGCGCCAGGAAGGCCGCGGCATCGGCCTGGTCAACAAGCTCAAGGCCTACAGCCTTCAGGATGGCGGCCTTGACACGGTGGAAGCCAATGAGCGGCTGGGTTTTGCCGCCGATCTGCGCAACTACGGCGTCGGGGCCCAGATCCTCAGCGACCTGGGTGTGCATCGGCTGCGGCTGATCACCAACAACCCCCGCAAGATCGCCGGGCTCGGTGGCTATGGCCTGCAGGTGGTCGACCGGGTCCCGCTGGTGATGGACCCCGGCATCCACAACGCCGCCTACCTGCGGGTGAAGCGCACCAAGCTGGGGCACCTGATGGATGTGGAGTCCCATGGACTCACGGCCGTGCTCGGCTGGCATGGCCCCATGGATCCGCTGCTGGGGGCCAGCCGCCTCGAGAGCCTGCGGGACTGGGCCCGGCGCAAGGGGTTGGTGCTTGAGCGCGAGGAGGACCCACGCCTGCTCGCCCTGCTGCATCGTCCTGGTCTGGCCCTGCTTCTGGCCGCCCAGCAGGGCCGCCAGCTGACGGCCGCCGACCTGGCCGGCCCGCTGATGGAGGTGGCCCGCTGGCAGGGCACCTCCGGTGTGACACTCCTGCTGGCACCCGACTCCCGCCGCAAAGGCCATCCGAGCATCGACCTGGAGCCGGAGCGTCGCCAACTGGCCGACCTCGTGCCAGCCGCTGCCACGGGGGTGGCAGGCGGGGATGGTCAGTCGGCCGGGACACTCGCCTGCCCCCTGCTCAACCTCACCCCCGGGGCGTTCATCGTCTGGGGCTAGTCCTCGATCGTCACCGTGCGGATGCGGCTGCCGTTTTTGAGCGCCAGCACCACATCGATGTTTTCGGTGTGACCGAACACGGTGTGCTGACCATCCAGGTGGGGCTGGGGGCCATGGCAGAGGAAGAATTGACTGCCGCCGGTGTTGCGGCCCGCATGGGCCATCGACAGGCTGCCGGCCTTGTGCTTCTGGGCGTTGATCTCGCAGGGGATCGTGTAGCCGGGGCCGCCGGTGCCGGCCGTGCCGCGGGCACCCTCACGGCTGTTGGGACAGCCCCCCTGGGCCATGAAGCCATTGATCACCCGGTGAAAGGCGAGACCGTCGTAGAAGCCATCCTTGGAGAGCTTGACGAAATTCGCGACGGTGCCGGGGGCATCGGTGTCGAGCAGATCAATGGTGATCAGGCCGGCGTCGGTGTCCATCAGGGCCTTGGTCACGGTCGAGGAGGCAAACTTCGACTGTATCTGTCCAGGGCACCCTGCTTCCATGGCCACCTCCGAGCCCCGCTCCCCATCCCCCCAGGCCGGCGGTCTGGCCAGCCCCGATCTTGCCCGTGCCCGCCTGGGGGTGCTCGGTGGCAGCGGCCTCTACGCCATCGAGGGCCTGGAGGATGTCCGCGAACTGACCGTTGAGACCCCCTACGGCCCCCCCTCCGACAGCCTGCGGATGGGACGCATCGGTGATCTGGAGGTGGTGTTCCTGGCCCGGCACGGCCGCCATCACACCTTCACCCCCAGTGAGGTTCCCTACCGGGCCAACCTCTGGGCCCTGCGCTCCCTGGGCGTGCGCTGGATCCTGTCGGTGTCGGCGGTTGGCTCGCTCCAGGAGAGCGTGCGCCCCCTCGACATGCTGGTGCCGGATCAATTCATCGATCGCACCATGCAGCGGCCACTGACCTTCTTCGGTGAGGGGTTGGTGGCCCACGTGGGCAACGCCGATCCCTACTGCGCCGTGCTCTCCAGGGTGCTGGGGGACGTGAGCGACAGCCTGATGCCGGAGGGTCGCCAGCTGCACCGCGGCGGCACCTACCTCTGCATGGAAGGGCCGGCCTTTTCCACCCGGGCCGAATCCGAGCTCTACCGCTCCTGGGGCTGCGCAGTGATCGGCATGACGAACCACACCGAAGCCCGCCTGGCCCGTGAGGCGGAGATGGCCTACGCCACCCTGGCGATGGTCACCGACTACGACTGCTGGCACGCGATGCATGATGCCGTCACCGTCGAACTGGTGATCGACAACCTGCGCGCCAATGCGGTCCTGGCCCAACAGATCGTGCGCCTGGCGGCGGAGCGGATCCAGGCCCTGCGCCCCCCCAGCCAGGCCCACCAGGCGCTGCGGGATGCGCTGATGACCCCGGCCGCCCAGGTGCCGCCAGCCACCCGGCGCCGCACCGAGCTGTTCACCGCCCCCTACTGGGGACCGTTCACGCCAGCGGAGACGTCGACGACGGCGGCAGGCTGAGGCCGAGGGCTTCCAGGCACTGGCGCAGGCCGGGGCCGTGGCGTTCCAGGGCCGCCCGTGCCGCCTCGACCCCCAGGCCGGAGGCCGCCATCAGCAGCGCCAGTCGCACCGATCCACCGGATCGCTGCAGCAGGCCCAGGCCCTCATCCCGGGGTACCCCGGCCAGGTCCCGCAGAATGCGCAGGGCCCGGTCCTCCAGCTTGGTGTTGGTGACGGCCACATCCACCATCCGGTTGCCGAAGACCTTCCCCAGGCGGACCATGACGCCGGTGGACAGGATGTTCAGCGCCATCTTGGTGGCCGTGCCTGCCTTGAGCCGGGTCGAGCCGGTCAGCAGCTCCGGGCCGGTGAGCAGGCGGATGTCGATGTCGCAGGGCATCGGCACCTGCTCGGCGGGCACACAAGCCATGGCCACGGTGAGGGCGCCGATGGCGCGGCCATGGGCCAACCCCCCAAGCACATAGGGGGTGGTGCCGCCGGCAGCAATGCCGACCAGGGCATCGCCTGGGCCGAAGCCTCGCTGGTTGAGGTCGTCCCGGCCCGCCGCCCGCAGGTCCTCCAGGCCTTCAGAGCTGCGCAGCAGGGCCGCCGCCCCTCCCGCCAGCACACCCTGCACCAGCTCAGGGGGACTGCAGAAGGTGGGCGGGCACTCCGCCGCATCCAGCACACCCAGCCGGCCGGAGGTACCGGCCCCCAGATAAAACAGGCGCCCGCCGCCCGACAGGCGCGCCGCGATCGCATCGATGGCGGCCGCCAGGGCCGGTGCGGCAGCGGCCACCGCCTGCTGGGGCAGCAGGTCGTTGGCGCAGAACAGCTCCACCAGGCTCGCCGTCGGCAGGCGGTCGAGATCCTCGCTCGCCGGGTTGGGCCGCTCGGTGAGCAGATGGCCCCTGTCGCTGCCGGAATCGCTCAAAGCAGTCCTTCGAGGCGGCGACGAAAGGCCTCCAGCTCGGGATCGCTGCCTGAGTCGTCGGGGGCCTCGGTGCCAGCCTGCGCCGCCGCGGCCTGCTCCTCCTTCCAGGTGGTCACGTCCATGTTGCGTTCGGGCGGCGCAATCAGCAGCCGCTCCTCCTCGCTGTTGGGCAGAAAGCCGGCCGGAACGAAGCGGGCTTCGTAGCCAGCTTCAGCACAGAACGTCTCGAGCTCCTCCCGATCCAGGGCCTCAACGCACGGCACAGGAAAATCCTGGGCCTCGAGCAGGCCGGCGTAGCGCTCGGCGTCGTCCTGGTCCTCGAACAACAGCACCACCGTGCGCCCCCCGAGCTCGAGCGAATGGATGCCCTCCTGGTCGCTGCCCGGATCGAACAGCAGGACATGCACCGGTTTGGGTGGGGGACCGCTGGCAGTCACATCGTCATGGATGGGGCGTTGGCCAGTGTCTCATCCGTTGGCTGCCGGTGTGACGGTCAGTCGTCGATGGGGACGCTGCCCCGCTCCCGGTGCAGCTCCTGCAGGCGCCGGAACAGGGCCTCCTCCGCCTCAGTCGGCGTGGCCGGCACAACGATCCTGACCTCCACCAGCTGGTCACCCCGCTGCTCCCCCTGGCTCTGGCCCCGGTGCCGCAAGCGCAGCAACCGGCCGCTGGAGGAACCGGGGGGCACCCGCAGCCGCACGGGACCCTCCAGGGTGGGCACCACCGCCTGGCAGCCGAGGGCGGCATCCGCGGGGTGCAGATCGAGTTGGTAGAGCACCCGCAGGCCATCGATGCGCAAGCCCTCTTCGGTGCGCACGCGCAGCTGCAGGAAATGATCAGCGCCGCCGGCCGCCACCCCGGCCAGCCGCAGCCGCCAGCCATCGCCCGCCAGGGGCGGCGACCAGACCTCCACCACGGTGCCGTCACGCAACTCCAGCTCCAGTCGTTGGCCGGAGAGCGCCTGCTCCGGGGTGAGGCTCACCAGGGTTTCATCATCGGTGGCGGCCATCACCGGGGGCGGTGAGGCTGGTGCCGCGGTGACGCTGCCGGCATCGGGGGGGTCCTGCTGCTCGGGCTCTTCATCCCAGGCCCGGGCGCTGCGGCGCTCCTGGCCGAAGAGCTGGGCCAGGTAGTCCTCGAAACGGGGGAAGCCTGTGGCGAAGGGATCGCTTTCGAAGCCGGCACTGTCCTGCCCCTCGCCGGCCTCCCAGGCGCGGCGCCGGATCGGATCGGAGAGAACCGCATAGGCCTCGTTGACCCGCTTGAAGCGGGCTTCGGCCACCGGATCATTGCCGTTGAGGTCGGGGTGCCAAAGGCGGGCCTGCTGGCGGAAGGCCCGTTTGATGCTGACCGCATCGGCGCCCGGAGCCAGACCGAGCACCTCCCAGTGATCACGGGCGGCGGTCGCCACCGAATCCGAGTTGGGGAATTGGCTCACGACCCTCAGCCGTCGGCCCAGGGATCATCCTGATCGCCCCGGCCGGGGCGACGCGGCCGGTGACGATCGGCGGCCAGATCCCGCTCGGAGGACTCCTGCCGATCCCACGAACGGCCGCTCTCCCTACGGCGGGAAGGGAGGTCGTCGTCGTAGCCACCCTCACGCTCGGCGAAGCGGCCGAGGGGGTAAGGATCCCGCTGGGGTAGTCGCGGCGGACTGGACCAGGGATCGGAGCGGCCCGATCCGCCCCAGTCGTCCCAGTCGTCGTCGGAGAAGAGTTCGTCCTTGAGGGAGCCCAGGGTGTTCTTGAGCCCCTTGAGGGGGCCGCTCTCCGAGCGCCGTTCCCCGAGCAGGCGCCGATTGAGACCGAACAGGGCCTCCTGCAGCTGGCTCACGGTCAGGTCAAGGTCGGCAGGGTCGTCCTGGGAAAGCACGTCCTGCACATCGCGCAAGGCCAGCTCCACGGCACGCTGCTGGCGTCCAGCCCCGGCGGGTCCCAGCTCCAGGGCGGCATCCCGCAGGCGCCGTTCCGCCTGGGCCACCAGGGTCTGGGCGCGGTTGCGGCGGTCGATGACGGCCCGCTTGCGGCGATCCTCCACCGACTTGCGCTCCGCCTCCTCCAGCAACCGGCTGATCTCCTCTTCACTGAGGTTCGATCCCCCCTGGATCGAGACGCTCTGCTGGCGTCCGGTGGTGCGGTCAGTGGCGGACACCTGCAGCAGGCCGTTGGCATCGATGTCGAAGGAGACCTGCACCTGGGGCACACCACGCGGGGCCGGTGGAATGCCGGAGAGCCGGAAGCGGCCGAGGGACTTGTTGTCGGCGGCCATCTGGCGCTCGCCCTGCAGCACGTGGATCTCCACCGACGACTGGTTCGCCTCCGAGGTGCTGAACAGATCCGACTTGCGCACGGGAATCGAGGTGTTGCGCGGAATCAGGACCTTCATCACCCCACCGATCGTCTCCAGCCCCAGGGACAGGGGGGTGACGTCGTTGAGCATCAGGTCGCGCAGCTCACCGGTGAGAATGCCGGCCTGCACGGCCGCCCCGATGGCCACCACTTCGTCGGGATTGACCGACTGGCAAGGCTCGCGGGGAATCAGGGTGCGAACCATCTCCTGCACCATCGGCATGCGGGTGGAGCCCCCCACCAGCACCAGGTCATCAATCGCGTCGGCCGTGAGGCCCGAATCCCGCAGGGCGCGCTGGACGGGGCGCAGCAGCCGGTCGAGCAGGTCGGGACAGAGACCTTCGAAGGTGCTCCGCTCCAGGGTCGTCTCGATGTGGAGGGGACCATCGGGCCCCGTGGCGATGAAGGGAAGCGACAGCGGGGTGCTCTGGACGCCGGAGAGCTCCTCCTTGGCCTTCTCGGCGGCCTCGATGAGCCGCTGCAGGGCCTGGCGGTCACGGCGGAGGTCGATGCCGTTCTGCTGCAGGAAGGCTTCGGCCACCCAGTCGACGATGCGGCGGTCCCAGTCGTTGCCCCCCAGCTGGGTGTCGCCGCTGGTGGCCATCACGTCGAAGACGCCGTTGGCGATGCGCAGCACCGACACGTCGAAGGTGCCGCCACCGAGGTCGAACACCAGCACCCGCTTGACGGTGCTGCGGTCGAAGCCGTAGGCCAGAGCCGCCGCGGTGGGCTCGTTGAGGATCCGCTCCACGGCGATCCCCGCCAGCCGGCCGGCATCGCGGGTGGCCTGGCGCTGGGCGTCATTGAAGTAGGCGGGCACGGTGATCACGGCCGCCTCCACCGCCTCACCGAGGTAGGTGGTGGCGTCGTCCACGAGCTTGCGCAGGATCGAGGCCACCAGTTCTTCGGGGGCGTACTCCCGCTCGGTGGCCGGTGAGATGACGCGCACGTTGCCTTGGTCGTTGGCGCGCACGCTGTAGGGCACGCCCAGGCTGCCCTCATCCAGTTCGTCCCAGCTGCGGCCGACGAAGCGCTTCAGGTTGGCGAACGTGTTGCGGGGGTTGAGCACGAGCTGGCGCCGGGCCAGCTGGCCCACCAGCAGCTCCTGGTCACGGCTGAACCCGACCACCGAGGGGGTGGTGCGGCCCCCCTCGGCATTGGCGATGACCTGGGGTCTGCCGCCTTCGAGCACGGCCACCACCGAGTTGGTAGTGCCCAGATCGATACCGACGATTCGCCCCATGGAAGTCCTGATGGCAGTCCAACGCTACCGGAGCCCGTCGACCGTTAAACCCAGCTTAAACGCGGCGGCGGAAACTCGTGCTCAGATCAGGTGGAACGTCCATGCCGACCGGCACCATCCCTGCATGAGGAGCGCCCCAACCATCGACGCGTTCACCCTGAGGCGACGTCCTCCCCAGGAAAAGCTCATCGACATCGGCTTCCGCCAGCTCACTCTGGTGCTGGCCGCTTCGGTGGGCATCATCCTGCTCGCCATTTTCCTGACGGTGTTCAGTGGCGCCAAGGAGGCCATGGCCACCTTTGGCCTCAAATTTCTGACCACCTCGGCCTGGGACCCCGTCAACGAGCAGTACGGGGCTCTGATCGCCATCTACGGCACCCTCGTCACCGCCATCCTTTCGCTGCTGATCGCGATCCCCATCGGCCTGGGTACAGCGATTTTCATCACCGAGGATCTCCTCCCCTCAAAGCTGAGGGAGGCGATCGGGCTGATGGTGGAACTCCTGGCGGCCATTCCTTCCGTGGTGCTGGGCCTGTGGGCAATTTTTGTCATGGAGCCGGCCATCCGCCCCTTCCTGAACTTGCTGCACTCCACCCTCGGCTGGACCCCTTTCTTCTCCACGCCACCCCAGGGGCCCGGCACCGCCCCCGCGATCCTGATTCTGGTGGTGATGGTGCTGCCGATCATCACCGCCATTTCCCGGGATGCCCTCAACCAGGTCCCCATTGAGCTGCGCCAGGGCGCCTACGGGGTCGGAACCACCCGTTGGGGCGCCATCTTCAACGTGATGCTGCCGGCGGCGGTCTCTTCGATCATGGGCGGCGTGATGCTCTCCCTGGGCCGGGCCATGGGAGAAACCATGGCCGTCACGATGATCATCGGCAACTCGCTCAACTTCAGCGTGTCCCTGCTGGCACCGGGCAACACCATCGCCTCGATGCTCGCCAACCAGTTCGGTGAGGCCGATGGCATCCAGGTGTCGGCTCTGATGTACGCGGCCGTCGTGCTGATGATCCTCACCTTCGTCGTCAACGTGTTGGCCCAGTGGATCGTGCGGCGTCTCAGCCTGCGCTACTGACTTCCGCTCCCCCGCATCCACTTCCCCCCCCCCGTCCACGACGTTCCCTGGCCATGTCTCTCTCGACACCTCCACCGATCAGTCAATTCACGGAGCGACTCACCCTGCACTACGACCCGGGCCTGAAGCGCAATCGCTTCAACCAGGTCGCCAACGCCATCGCCGCCTTTTTCGCGGCCCTCGCAGTTGTCCCCCTGTTCCTGGTGCTGATCTACGTCCTGATCCAGGGAGGGCGGCTGATCAGCCTGCAGCTGCTCACCGACCTGCCCCCGGCCCCCGGCCTCGAAGGTGGTGGCATCGGCAACGCGATCATCGGCACCATCGTGGTCACGCTGATCGCTTCCCTGATCGCCATTCCCGTGGGGGTCGGCGGCGGTGTCTATCTTTCGGAGTACTCCCAGAACGGTTGGTTCTCCAAGTTCGTCCGTTTCGGCAATGACGTGCTCGCCGGAGTGCCCTCAATCATCTGTGGTGTCTTCATCTATTCCTTGATCGTGGCCACGCGGATCTTCTTTGACCAGAGCTTCAGCGCCATGGCGGGCGGTATCGCCCTCTCCGTGCTGATGCTTCCCACGGTGATCAAGACCACCTACGAGGGCTTGCTGCTCGTGCCCCAGGAGATGCGCATGGGCGCCTACGGCGTCGGTGCCTCCCGGTTCGTCACCATCACCCAGATCACCCTGCCCGCCGCCTTCACGCCGATCGCCACGGGCGTGGTGCTGGGGATTGCCAGGGCGGCCGGGGAAACCGCCCCACTGATCTTCACAGCGCTGTTCTCCCCCTTCTGGCCAGAAGGATTGTTCAACCCGATCGCCACCATGTCGGTGCTGATCTTCAACTTCGCGATCATGCCTTACGAAGCGCAGAACGAGCTGGCCTGGGCCGCCTCCTTCGTGCTCGTGATCATGATTCTCATCGCCAACCTGCTGGCCCGTTGGATCAGCAGTGTCTCCCGTTCCTGACCTCCCTGTCCATTCCTTTCGGCTCCGTTTCACCCCATCTCTGACATGACTGCTTCTTCTTCCTCCACCGTGGCCAGCGACGTCTGCATGTCCCTGCAGGACGTGACGATCTCCTACGGCAGCTTCGAAGCGGTCAAGAACGTCTACATGGATCTGCCCAAGGGCAGGGTGACCGCCTTCATCGGCCCCTCGGGCTGCGGCAAGAGCACGGTGCTGCGGGCCCTGAACCGCATGAACGACCTGATCCCCGGCTGCAACCTCAAGGGCCGGGTGATCTTCGATCAGCACGATCTGTACGACAAGCGGGTGGATCCGGTGGAGGTCAGGCGCCGCATCGGCATGGTGTTCCAGAAGCCCAACCCCTTCCCCAAGTCGATCTACGAGAACATCGCCTTCGGGGCTCGGATCAACGGCTACAAAGGCGACATGGACGAGTTGGTGGAGCGCTCCCTGCGCAAGGCGGCCGTGTGGGATGAGTGCAAGGACAAGCTCAAGGAAAGCGGCTTCTCCCTCTCCGGCGGCCAGCAGCAACGGCTCTGCATCGCCCGCGCCATCGCCACGGAGCCCGAGGTGATCCTGATGGACGAGCCCTGCTCGGCACTCGATCCGATCTCGACCCTCAAGATCGAGGAGACCAAGCACGAACTGAAGCGCAGCTTCACGATCATGATCGTGACCCACAACATGCAACAGGCCGTGCGCGTCGCCGACATGACCGCCTTCTTCAACGCCGAGGCCGTCGAAGGCGGCTCGGGGAAAGTGGGCTATCTGGTGGAATTCAGCGAGACCGAAAAGATCTTCAACTCCCCCAGCCAGCAGTCGACACTCGACTACGTCAGCGGACGCTTCGGCTGAGGCCAACCTCCGGGGAACGTCATCAGCAAAGTAGCCACCAAAGCCCTCTCAGCAGCTTGGCTGAGGGGGTTTCCGTGCGACTGCGCACGAAAAAAAAGTCGGCCCATCGGACCGACTTCGAAAAGCGGAGAGGGAGGGATTCGAACCCTCGATAGAGTTGCCCCTATACAGCATTTCCAGTGCTGCGCCTTCGACCACTCGGCCACCTCTCCAGCGGCGAAATGGGGCAGATGGCAATGTAGCAGGGGCTGCACCTGGCCTCTTCGCCCCGCCTGCACCCACACCTCGCCAAGCGCCCCCATGAGCCGCACCTACCCGATCACGGTCCACTGGCGACAGACCAACCGCGTCATCCGCCTCGACGTGCCGGAGGGGGAGTACATCCTGCGCAGCTTCGAAGCCCAGGGCGAACCACTGCCCTTCAGCTGCCGTAACGGCTGCTGCACCGCCTGCGCCGTGCGGGTCCTGGCTGGAAGCATCGATCAGCGGGAGGCCCTGGGCCTGTCGAAGGACCTGCGCCAGGAGGGCTACGGACTGCTCTGTGTCGCCCGGGCCACC
>JBBQIH010000050.1:0-11252 GCA_038324725.1 Cyanobacteriota bacterium
GCGGTGTCGCTGGAGGACGTCTACGGCCTGGCCTGCCTGGAGCTGGGCTGATCCCCCAGCCCAGCGATGGCTCCCCTACCTTCAACTCCAGGCTGCCTCACCCCAGCGCCCACAGCCACCGTGATGTCGCGCTCGATCCTCCCGTTCCCCGGCCTGGTGCTGCTGTCGCTGGCCCTGGCGACGCCGCTCGCGGCCGGGCGCCTGCGGGCCGCGCCGATCCCGCTGATGGAGCCGGCGGGCATGGATCTGCTGGTGTCCAGCGGCGAGCGGGCCGACTACGGCCCCCTGGCCGAGCAGTTCCTCACCCAGGCCAACCTCGCCTACTGCGGCGTGGCCAGTGCCGCCATGGTGCTCAACAGCCTGGCCGTGCCCGCCCCGGCGGTGCCGGGCTATGGCCGTTACCGCTTCTGGACCCAGGAGAACGTCTTTGAGGTGCCGGCGGGCCGAATGGTGGTGAGCGCCGAGCTGGTGCGGCGCCAGGGCATGACCCTCACCGAACTCGCCGCCCTGCTGGCGGCTCACGGCGTGACAGCCGAAGCGATCCACGGAGACCAGCTGAGCCTGGAGCAGTTCCGCGCCCTGCTGCGCGCCAACCTCAGCCAGCCCGGCAACCGCCTGCTGGCCAACTACCACCGGCCCGCCCTGGGCCAGGCCGGCGGCGGGCACATCGCTCCGCTCGCCGCCTTCCACGCCCCCAGCGATCGGGTGCTGATCCTGGATGTGGCCCGCTACCGCTACCCCTCGGTGTGGGTGCCCGTCGCCGATCTCTGGAAGGCGATCCGCACCCTTGATTCCACCTCGGGCCGCAGCCGCGGCCTGGTCACGATCCAGCTGCCAGCGGCCCTGCGGCAAGCCTCCCCGCCGGCCGACCTCATTCGTTGACCACCGAGGCCCGCACCTCCTGCGAGAAATTGCCGCACTGAACAATGCGGCCGGAGGGGTTCGGCACCAGGCTGCCGAGCACCAGCTGGGGGTCCCCAGGCCGGATCTGGCCGGTCTGGATGTTCTCACAGATGATCGTGGTGATCTTCGGGTTCTGGCGAGGGGTGAGGAAAGTGGCCCCCACATAGGCCTTGAGGCGCCCGGATCCGGGCGCCTGGGCCGGGATCACATAGCTGTAGGCCGCCTGCATCGTGGTGCGTACGGCGTAGTTGAAGCCAGGGGGCAAAACAATGCCGAAATCCTGCTGGATGTTGGGAACGTTGGCGCGGAAACGTCCGTACTTCTGGTAGTAGGTGCGCTGGGCCTCCGCCATCTTCGCCGCGGCGTTGAGGGCCGCCGTCTGCTGGGCGCTCACCGGATCCTGCGCGAGAACGGGCCCGGCGAAGGAGACCGCCATGAGGGCGGCGACAGGCAGGCAGGCGCGCAGCAGCGGTGGCATCGGCATGGGTGGGACTTGGTGGCACCAGCCTGGCACCCACCATCCAGCCGCACTCAGGATCAAGCCGGCCGCGTCACCGCCTCCAGGAACCGTTCCGCCACCCGGTCCCAGCTGAACGCCACCACGTGATCCCGCCCGAAGGCGCGGCAGCGTGCTTGCAGCTCAGGATCGCTCAGCAGACTGAGCAGGGCCTCCGCCAGCGCCTCCGGATCCCGAGGCGGCACCAGCAGCCCCGCCTGGCCCTGGGGCACCACCTCGGGGATCGCCGTGGCGGTGGTGCTCACCACCGGCAGCCCGCTGGCCATCGCCTCAAGAAACACGATGCCGAAGCCTTCCTGGATCGAGGGCAGACAGAACACAGCACAGCGGCGATACCAGGCGCGCACTTCGCCGTCATCGGCCAGCGCACCGAGAAGCCGCACCGCCGGCCCCAGGGCCAGCTGCTCCACCAGGGCCTGCAGCGCCCCGTGCTCGGGTCCGTCACCGATCACCACCAGCCGGGCGCCGGGCAGGCGGTCGCACACCGTGCGGAAGGCGGTGATCAGATCGGCCACCCGTTTGCGGGGATACTGGCGGGCCACGCACAACACGGTGTGGGGCTCCCTCGCCGCGTCGGTAGCGGCCAGGGCCGCCGGATCGGTGGCGACGGGTGCCCAGAGCCCCACATCAATGCCCTCCGGCACCAGCCGCAGCCGGGTCGGTGGCACGCCGTAGTGGGCCTCGATCCGCTCGCAGCAATAGCGGCTGGTGGAGAGCACCAGCGGCGCCCGGCGAGCATTGAGCCGCTCCAGCCGCGACAGGCCCCAGAGCATCCGCCGCGGCCAGCCGCGCTCGCAGCGCGACTCCTCGGCCAGCACCCCCTTGATGCAGCAGACGTAGGGAACCGGGCAGCGGTGCGCCACCCGGAAGCCATCGATGTCGAAGCCCACCACCAGGTCGTAGCGGCCCGCCGCCGCCGCCAGGCGCCGGGGCAGGGTGAGGTTGAACCAGAGCCGGCGCAGCAGCAGGTTGCGGGGCCAGGCGCCTTCGGGCACCAGCCGTTCCACCTGGTGGCCCTGGGCCGCCAGGGCGGCCGCCAGCCCACCGATGGCCGCCGCTGTGCCACTGCCCTCGGCCACGTCTTGCAGCCAGGAATCGAGGAAGGCGATGCGCATGGCAGGCCCCGGGCCTACACCCGCGCCGCCAGACCAGTGGGCTCGAGCATCAGCTTGCTGGAGCGCACCGCCTCATCCATCTCGATCGGGTAGTTGCCGTCGAAGCAGGCGGTGCAGAAATGGCTGGAGTTGGCGTGGGCCGCTTCCACCATGCCCTCCTTGCTCAGATAGCTGAGCGAGTCCACGCCCAGGTGCCGCTCGATCTCTTCGAGCGTCAGCCGGGCGGCGATCAGGTGGTCCTGGGTGTCGGTGTCGATGCCGTAGAAGCAGGGGTGGGTGACGGGCGGCGAGCTGATCCGCATGTGCACCTCGGTGGCGCCGGCATCCCGCAGGGCCGCCACCAGCTTGCGGCTGGTGGTGCCGCGCACGATCGAGTCATCGATGACCACCACCCGCTTGCCGGAGAGCACATCCGGCAGGGGGTTGAGTTTCACCCGGATGCCCGCCTCCCGCATCGCCTGGGTGGGCTGGATGAAGGTGCGGCCCACGTAGCGGTTCTTGATCAGACCATCGGCAAAGGGGATGCCACTGGTGTGCGAGTAACCGATCGCCGCCGGAATGCCCGAATCCGGCACGCCGATCACAATGTCGGCCGCCACCGGGTTCTCCCGGGCCAGCACCTCGCCGATCCGCACCCGGTAGCTGTAGAGCGATTCGCCGAAGAAGCGGCTGTCGGGCCGGGCGAAGTAGATCATCTCGAAGACGCACAGCTTGCTGGGCTCCTCGCACCAGCGCTGCCGCTCGGGGATCGGATCGGCCTGGCGGAAGTGGATCAGCTCGCCGGGCTGGACATCGTCGACGAAGCTGGCGCCGATGATGTCGAGGCCGCAGCTCTCGCTGCTGGCCACCCACTGGCCCTGCTCCGGTTCGCCCAGCCTGCCGAACACCAGCGGCCGGATGCCGTGGCCGTCCCGCAGGGCGAACAGCCCGTCGGGGGTGCCGATCACCAGGCTGAAGGCGCCACGGCAGCGGGCCGCCGCCGCCCGGATCGCCGCGTTCCAGCCCAAGCCGGAATCCACCGCCTCCTGCAGGGCGAAGGCGATCAGCTCCGAATCGGTGGTGGAGGTGAACTCCCCCGCCAGGTGGTCGAGCGAGGCCCGCAGCTCGGCCGCATTCACCAGGTTGCCGTTGTGGGCCAGGGCCAGCGGCCCCAGGCGCGTCATCAGCACCACCGGCTGGGCGTTGCAGACCTTGCTGCTGCCGGTGGTGGAATAGCGGTTGTGGCCCACGGCCAGCTGGCCCGGCATCCGCTCCAGCACCTCCTGGTCGAACACCTGGCTCACCAGGCCCATGTCCTTATGCAGCCGCACCTTGGCGTCGTCGAAGACGGCGATGCCGGCCGACTCCTGGCCCCGGTGCTGCAGGGCGTACAGCCCGAAATAGGTGAGGTTGGCCACCGCCTGGCCCGGCGCCAGCACGGCGAACACGCCGCAGGCCTCCTCCGGCTTGTCGGGGCGCTCGCTGTCTGAACCTGCAGGGTTGATCAGCGGGTCCTGCGCATCGCGTTGATCAGCGCAGGGCACGGGGCGACTCACCAGGGGGTAAATCTCATCTTCGCCCATTACCTGTCGGGCGGGGGCCCGGCTTTCCGCAACCGCCCGGGGATCGCCTCTTCGTAGGTCTCGCGCAGTTGCGCCACCGCCAGCTCCAGCAGCGGCTGGCCGCCCCGGGCCAGGCCCAGGCGCCCAGCCGCTGTCACGGTGCCCAGGCGCTGGGCCGGCACCGTCGCACCAGCCTCGGCAGCCTCCGCCAGGGCCGCGCGCCAGGCCGCCTCCTGCTCTGGCGCCACGCTCACCAGCAGCCGCGCCCCGCCCTCGGCAAACAGCAGCCGATCGGGCCGCGCCGCGCCGGCGGGCAGCTCCAGATCAGCCCCCAGGCCCGAGGCGATGCAGGCCTCCGCCGCCGCCACCGCCAGACCGCCATCGGAGAGGTCGTGGGCGGAGCGCACCAGACCGGCGGCAATGGCCTGGCGCAGGAAGCCCTGCACCCGCCCCTCCAGGGCCAGATCCACCAGGGGCGGGCGGCCCGTGAGCTGGCGGTGCACAACCTCCAGATAGCTGCTGCCCCCCAGCCCCAGGCTCCCGTCGCCGTTTTCGTCGAGCGGCACCCCCAGCAGCCAGATGGCATCACCGGCCTGGCGCCAGGCCAGCCCCGTCACATGGGCCAGGTCGTGCACCAGCCCCACCATGCCCACCACCGGGGTGGGGTGGATCGGCTGCATGCGGCCATCCGGCAGGCGGGTCTCGTTGTACAGCGAGACGTTGCCGCCGGTGACCGGCGTGGCCAGGGCGCTGCAGGCCTCCGACAAGCCCCGGCAGGCCATCGCCAGCTGCCAGTAGCCGGTGGCGGTGTCCGGGGAAGGAAAATTGAGGTTGTCGGTGACGGCCAGGGGCTCGGCGCCGGTGCAGGAGAGGTTGCGGGCCGCTTCCGCCACCGCCGCCATGGCGCCACGCTCCGGATCGAGGGCCACCCAACGGTTGGGGCAGTCGACCACCGCCGCCACGCCGCGCGTCGCCGCCGCCATCGCCCCAGGCCCCTGCTGGGGCCGCAGCCGGATGACGGCCGCATCGGCACCGCCAGGCAGCACCACAGTGTTGGCCTGCACCTGGTGGTCGTACTGGCGGTACACCCAGCGCTTGCTGGCGATGCTGGGGTCATCCAGCAGGCGCAGCAGCACGTCGCCCCAGCCCAGCACCCCTTCGGCCAGGGAAAGGCCACCGGCTGAGGCGGCCGGCAGCTCGGCTTCGCTCCAGGTCCAGTGGGCCTGGATGTCGGCGGGAGGTTCGGCCAGCAGCTCGTGGTGGTTGATCGGCGTGTCGTCCGCCAGGGCGCTGGCGGGCACCTCGGCCGCCACCTCACCGTGCTGCAACACCCGCACCACGTTCTCCTGCAGCACCCGGCCCACCACCGCCGCCTGCAGACCCCAGCGGCGGAAACGGGCCATCAGGGGCTCCTCCCGCCCGGCCGCCACCACGAACAGCATCCGCTCCTGGGATTCCGACAGCAGGAATTCGTAGGCGGTCATGCCGCTCTCCCGCGCCGGCACCCGGTCGAGGTCGAGCTCGATGCCCAGGCCCCCCTTGGCCGCCATCTCCGAGCAGCTGCAGGTGAGGCCGGCGGCGCCCATGTCCTGGGCCGCCACCACATCACCGCTCTGGAAGGCCTCCAGGCAGGCCTCGATCAGCCCCTTCTCCAGGAAGGGATCGCCCACCTGCACGGCGGGCCGGTCGTCGAGGGAGGCCTCGGTGAGCTCGGCACTGGCGAAGCTGGCGCCGCCCATGCCATCACGGCCGGTGGTGCTGCCCACGTAAACCACCGGATTGCCCACGCCCACCGCCCCGGAGCAGACGATGCCGTCGGTTTCCATCAGGCCCAGGGCCATGGCGTTCACCAGCGGGTTGCCGCCGTAGCTGGGGTCGAAGGCCACCTCACCGCCCACCGTCGGCACGCCGACGCAGTTGCCGTAGTGGGCGATGCCGGCCACCACCCCCTCCATCAACCCCACGTTGCGTTCGTCCTCCAGCGGCCCGAAGCGCAGGGCGTTGAGCAGGGCAATCGGGCGCGCCCCCATGGTGAAGATGTCGCGCAGGATGCCCCCCACGCCGGTGGCCGCCCCCTGGAAGGGCTCCACGGCCGAGGGGTGGTTGTGGCTCTCGATCTTGAAGGCCAGCCGCTGCCCCTCGCCCAGATCCACCACACCGGCGTTCTCGCCAGGCCCCACCAGGATGCGGGGACCGCTGGTGGGGAACTGGCCCAGCAGGGGGCGGGAGTTGCGGTAGCAGCAGTGCTCCGACCACATCACCCCGAACATGCCCAGTTCAGCCCTGTTCGGAGGGCGGCCGAGGCGACGCACGATCTCGTCGTAATCGCTCTGGCTCAGGCCCTCCTTGCGCAGGGCCTCCTGCACCGAGAAGGACGGGGTCGAGACAGGAACCACCGGGGGGCGCGGCAACGGCTCTCCAGTATCAGATCCAGGGGTCGTCGGCTTCGCGGGGCTCCCGGCCCCGGTAGCGATCGCGGCGGGGCGCCGGCTCCTCCGGTGGCGGTTGCCGGGTCGGTTCCGGCGGCTCTTCAGGTTCCTCCTCCTCGGGCCAGTCCTCGAGCGGGTCGGGGTCGTCGCGGTCGCTGGCGTAGCGCTCGTCCGGATAGGGATCGTTCGGATAGCGATCACGGGGGTCGCGCTCGGGCCAGGGGATCTCCTCGCGCAAGGCCTCCGGCCAGGGGGGCTCCTCCAGCCAGCCCTCCAGCCGCTCCTCGACGCGGCCGCCCACCTGCTGCACCTGTTCCTTCCAGCGCTGGGAGCGACGCAGCAGCTTCTGGCGCACACTGGCGCGGGCCACCGGCAGATCATCCAGCCCCCGCAGGGCAGTGAACACCCGGCCGGGCTGCTGGTCGACGATCCGGTCGGGGCTCAGGCGCCAGCGACTGGAGCCCGGCAACCGCGGATCGCTGCGAGACACCAGATAGTGGAGAATGCGGCCGCTGCGCAGTTCCACGGCAGCATCGGCCACCAGTCCCAGGGGCACGCCATCGGCACCGGTGAGGGCGGCATCGATCAGGGTCGGCAGCCGTTCGAGGCTGGCTGCATCCGTTTCCGCCGGCTCCCCCTTCACGAACACCTCCTGCTCCCCCAGCCCCCGCAGCTGGTCGAGCCGCCAGACCAGCCGCCGCTGGGCCAAGGCCGAGGGCCGGCTGGCCCAGCCCAGCAGCCGATGCACCGGTGGATGCATCCAGGCCAGCACTCCCGTGCCGCGCTCGAGGCCCTGATCACAACGCACCTGCCGACGCAGCAGATCGCTCAGCAGCAGCTGCTCGGGAAGACTCACTCGCTCAGCTGGTGCGGATCTGGACCGGCATCACCAGGTAGGTGAAGGCCTCGTCGGCCCCCACCGGCGCCAGCACGGCCGGGGTGGTGGCGGCATTGCACTGCAGCACCACCTGGTCGGAGGCCATGGCCTTGAGGCCATCGAGCAGGTAGCGGACGTTGAAGGCGATCTCGATCGCCTCCCCCTCGATCATGGCCGCCAGCGATTCGGAGCCACTGCCCACGTCCTGGGCGTCGGCCCGGATCGTGGCCGTGCCGGCGGCGGGGTCGGCGCTGATCTTGACCACGTTGTTGTGCTGGTCGGCCAGCACGGCCACCCGCTCCAAGGCGGCGATGAAGGCGCGACGATCGAGCACCAGGCGACGCTGGAACGCGGGCGGAATCAGCTGGCGGTAGTTGGGGTAGGTGCCATCGAGGCTGCGGCTGGTGAGCACCTGATCGGCGGAGAGCACCACCACCTGGCCCCGCTCGCAGAACAGGCTCAGGGGCTCCTGGGAGCCACGGCCGGAGAGGATTCGCTCCAGCTCTCGCAACGACCGGGCCGGGACCGTGACGGCGAAATCCGCCCCCTCGGCGCCGGTGGCGTCCGGATCGGGACTGGCGGCGGCTTCCACCGCATGGGAGAGGCGTTGCACAGCCAGGCGGTGGCCATCGGTGGCGGCGCATTCCAGGCCTTCACCATCCAGGCGCAGGTGCACGCCGGTCAGCAGCTGCTTGTTCTCATCCGGGCTGCTGGCGAATAGGGTGGCCCTCAGCCCCTTCACTAGGGCCTCGGCGTGGAAGCGGATCGGGGTGCCGCTCTGGGCCAGGGGCAGGTCGGGATAGTCGTCGGCGGGCATCCCCCGCATCTTGTAGCTGCCGGAGAGGTTGGTCAGCTCCAGCTGCTCCTCGCCTTCCGGACAGCTGAGGCTGATCGGGCTGTCGGTGGCGAGCTTGGCCACGATCTCGCCGAACATCTTCGCCGGCAGGGTGATGGCGCCGCTCGTCTCGACGGCGGCGGGCAGGCTTGTCTGGATGCCGAGGCTGAGATCAAACCCGGTGAGGCTGAGGCGGCCGGTGCCCGCATCGGCGGTGAGCAGCACGTTGGCCAGCACTGGGTGGGTGGGCCGCGTCGCCACTGCCCTGCTGACCAGCTGCAGGCTGGCGTTGAGTTCAGCCTGGGAGCAGACCAGCTTCATGGCGGGTGCCGGCGACGGCAGAACGGCGTTCTAGAGGCCCCACGGTTTCACAGGGCGCGGCAAAGCGCAACGGGTGGTCTCCCGACTGTTTACAGGATCAATCAAGGATTGAAGAAAGCAAAAACAGCCCGTCGTCGTAGGGGCGGGGGAAAACGGGTAAACAGGTTGTCTTCCTCTGGCATCACTGGCTTTTGTCGGGTTGATGACTGGGGAATGGGTTGAACAAGTGAGCCGTTTCGAAGGGTTTTCCCCCGAATCCCGGGCCTGGGGAATGTGCCGGCTGCCCAGGGGGGTATCCCCTCCCCGGACTCTCCCGTCGGGACGGGGGGAAACTCCCAGGATTTCCCCAGACGGTTGGCCCACCGGCGGACGCTCCAAGGCGTCTGCTCAGAAGCCCATCACCTTGGCCACGGTCTCGGTTTCGGGCGCGATGCCCGTGTGGAAGGTGGCGTCGTTGTTCTCGATCGCCGTCGTCGGGTCCTTGAGGCCGTTGCCCGTGAGCACGCACACCACCGTGGCGCCGGTGGGCACCTCCTCCCGTCGCTTGAGCAGACCAGCCACCGAGGCGGCGCTGGCCGGTTCGCAGAAGATGCCTTCCCCCTGGCCCAGCAGCTTGTAGGCGTCGATGATCTCGGCGTCGGTGACGGCCATGAAATCGCCGTTGCTCTCCTTCTGCACCTTGAGGGCGTTCTCCCTGTTCACCGGATTGCCGATCCGGATCGCCGTGGCAATGGTGTCCGGCTGCTCCACCGTGTGCCCCAGCACCATCGGCGCGGAACCGGCGGCCTGGAAGCCCATCATCCGCGGCAGCACCGTGCTGTGGCCTGCCTGGCGGTACTCCTTGAAGCCCATCCAGTAGGCGCTGATGTTGCCGGCGTTGCCCACCGGGATGCACAGCCAGTCGGGGGCCTCGCCGAGGGCATCGATCACCTCGAAGGCGGCCGTCTTCTGTCCTTGCAGGCGGTAGGGGTTGAGCGAGTTCACCAGTGTCACCGGGTAGCGGTCGGCCACATCCCGCACGATCGCCAGGGCCCGGTCGAAGTTGCCCTGCACCGCCAGCACTTCGGCGCCGTAGAGCAGGGCCTGGGCCAGCTTCCCCTGGGCCACGTAGCCATCCGGAATCAAGACGAAGGCCCGCATGCCGCCCCGGCTGGCATAGGCCGCCGCCGCCGCCGAGGTGTTGCCGGTGCTGGCGCAGATCACTGCCTCCGAGCCCGCCTCCTTGGCTTTGCTGATGGCCATCGTCATGCCCCGGTCCTTGAAGGAGCCGGTGGGGTTGAGGCCGTCGTACTTGAGGAACACCTTCACGCCCCGGCCGATCCGTTCGGCGATCACCGGCGCCGGAATCAGGGGCGTGGCTCCCTCCCGCAGGGTCACCACTGGCGTGGCGTCACTGACGGGCAGCCAGGAGCGGTAGGCCTCGATCAGCCCTGGCCAGTCCTGCATGGTGGGCTGCCGGCCCAGGCGTCGCAGGGCTCGTAGCAGGGGCACAGCGGACAGCGGCGAAGCTGACGTCAATGTAGGGCTCCGGTCTGGGGCGTCAGGGGGCAGGGGCGGCCGGGGCAGGCGTGGCGGGTGCGGGAGCCGGGGCCGCCTGCGGCTCGCTGCCCCGCAGCCCGTCCAGGGGGGACTCGGAGAAGAAGCGCACCAGATCGCTGATCGAGGAGGCCTTCGAGGCCAGAGCCATCAGGGCCGGGATGCTCACTTCCAGCTCCCGGGTCGGGTAGGCCTGAAGGAAGGTGATCGCCGAGAGCGATCCCTTGCCTTGGTAGGTGCCCAGCACCATGGCGGCGCGCAGGGCGGGCACTCCGGCCTCCGGGGCCCTCAGGGGGAACAGGATCCGGGCCAGGCGGGCCAGGATCGCTTCACCGATGCGGGTGTTGAGCAGCCGGCTCATCAGCACGATCGGCAGCTGCACAGACTCGTTCAGCAGCTTGCTGACGTCCTTGGGGTTCTGACGGCCGAGGCGCAGCACGTCCGCCAACAGGCCCCGGGCCTCACCGGTGGTGGCCAGATGCTCCAGATCCGCCACGGGAATCGAGCGGCGGAAGGCACCGCTGGTGAACACCAGGTTCTCGGTGGCGAAGGCCGCGGGAGTCGACCAGCAAAGCCCCAGACCCAGGACAGCGGCCACAAGCCTTCGCCGCTTGTTCATAGATGACTCCCTTGTATTGCGCTGACTCTACGGATCTCAGGCACCGGAGACACCGGCGGCCTGGCGCACCGCCGGTGTCACCAGCACATCCCGCAGCAGGTGCACCACACCCCGCTCGGCCAGACCCTTGGCCACCTGCAGCCCCATGCGGCGTAGATCCGGTTCCCCCAGCACCCGCGGCAGGCGTTTCAGCAGCAGGGATGGCTCAAAGCCAGGCAGGTCGCGCAGGATCGCCAGCAGCTCCTGGATCGGTTCGAGATCCAGGAGCGGGGTTGACGCCGGGGCGGGGGGCAGGGCCCGCAGCCCCGGCGGCAGGAAGCGGCTCGGCAGCCGCCGGCCGAGCCGCAGGGTGGTGTTCCAGGCCAGGGCATCCATCTGCTGCACCGCCGCATCGACGAGCTGCTGGCGCAGCAGGCCGCCGGTGGGGGAGAAGAGGAAATCGAGCACCTGGTCGAGCAGGCCTTCCAGGTCCAGTTGTTCCTGGAGCGAGGCACTGGCCACAAGACTCTCCAGCCGCTGCCAGCGGAATTCATCGCCGTCGTAGAGCATCTCCCGCAGG
>JBBQIH010000051.1:0-10934 GCA_038324725.1 Cyanobacteriota bacterium
CAGCTCCCGCTTCCCCCTGCCAGAGCAACAGGGGCGGGAAGCGCCACTCCCAGATGGCACGGAACGGGGCCGGATCCAGAGCCAGGCCATCGGCCGCCAGGTCGGCCAGGATGCCCTCCAGGTCGGCCCAGAGCTGGCTGGGCAGCAGCTGGCGGTCGTGCAGGGTGGAGCCCCAGTCGTGCAGCCGGGTGGGGCGGTGGCGGGGCTCCAGCAGGTGGGCTGCCAGGGCCGTCCACAGCAGGGCGATGGTGCTGCTCCAGGCCATGCTGGGCAGGCTTTCCAGGGCGCGGAATTCCACCAGTCCCAGGCAACCGGCCGGGGCGCCGGGGTTCCAGAACTTGTCGAAGCTGATTTCGCTGCGGTGGTTGTTGCCGCTGCGGTCGGCGTGGAGGTGGCGCAGCGTTTCGCCGATCAGGCCCCGGCAGTCGCCGAAGGGTTCGCCCGAGGGCTGGCCCTCCGCCTGCTCAATGGCGCGGTAGGCCAGCTCCAGGTCGAAACATTCGCCGATCGCCTCGTCCGGCCGTGGCGACTGGGAGGCCGGGCCCACCCCGGGGCCGCAGAACAGGTAGGCCAGCGACGGGTGCCATTGCCAGTAACGCAGGATCCCCGTGAGCCAGGCCGGCCGGGAGAAGAAGGGGTGGTGGGCCAGGTCGGGGCCGCCCCAGAGCAGGTGGTTGCCGCCGCCGGTGCCCTCCTGGCGGCCATCGCCCAGATCTTTCCAGCTGCGCAGGCCAACGCGGGCACCGACCTCCTCCAGCCGCTGCAGCCACTGGTGGTACTCCAACCAGCTGTGGCAGATGGGCAGGTTGATCTCCAGCACCCCCGGATCGGCCGTCAGGCCCAGCACCTGCCAGCGGTCGCCGGCATCGACGGGCAGCACGCCACTGAGCCTGGGCGCCGCCAGATCGCCCAGGCTGTCGGCCACCGCCTGCAGCAACAGGCGCAGCGGTTCGCGCTCCAGGGGCGGCAGGAACAGTTCCCAGCCGTCGGGGTCGATCTCCAGGGTCAGCACCTGGCGGGGCACGTCCTCGGGCAGGTGCTCCAGGGGCAGGCGCAGGCCCGCTGGACCGGGGGCCCCGCTCAGTTCCCTCAGGCCTTCGGCCAGGGGCCAGGGCGCCACCGTCCACTCCACCGGCGCCGCCTCATCCGCCGTCTCGGCGGGAGCCACACTCAAGGGAGCGGCCCAGGCCCTCCGGTCGGGATCGAGGGGGTCCCGCAGCAGCACGGGCTGAAGGGTGAGGCCCAGGAGCCCGCCCAACCGCTCCAGCCAGGCCGGACCCTCACTGGCCCTCAGCGGTGAACCTTCCAGGCCTGGCTGGCAGAGACCGGGCCAGCGGACCGGCGCCGTGCCGTCCTCGCCCAGGAACAGGCGCAGGGCCCAGCGGGGATTGACCTCACCGTCGTAGCGCTTGCCCGGGCAGTAGAGGAGCGTGCTGCCGCGCCAGATGCGCTGCTGCAGATCCAGGGCGATGGCCCGGGCGATGGGCAGCTTGGTGGGGCCGTCGGCAGTGACGCTCCATTCCGGCCCCTCCGGTTCGAGGGGCACCAGGGTGGGCTCACCGCCGAGGGTGAGCTGGATGCCGGCGGCGCGCAGGCGGGACTCGGCCGCCGCGGCCACCCGTTCCATCCAGCTCATGAGGGCCAGCTCATGCGGGTTGCGGGAGGTTCATGTTGACGAGTTGGGAATCACGCTGCAGGAGTTGACGGGGACCGGGACCACCTTCCAGATGCGATCGGCATACTCCTGGATCGACCGGTCGCTGCTGAAAAACCCGCAGCGAGCGGTGTTCAGCACTGACATCATGCTCCACCGTCCTGCGTCGGACCAGGCGCCGTCGACCTCATTCTGGGCGCGGCGGTAGTCGCCGAGGTCGGCCATCACCCGGAAGGGATCGCTGCTGCAGAGGTTGGCGAGCAGCGGATGGAACAGGTCGCGGTCGCCTTCGCTGAAGTGTCCCGAGCCGATCAGATCGATGGCCTCCTTGGCCAGGGCGTCGTTCTCCAGCCAGGGCATCGGGTGATAGCCATTGCGGTTGATGGCGGACAGCTGCTCGGCGGTGTGGCCGAACAGGAAGAAGTTGTCGTCACCGACCCGGTCCCTGATCTCGATGTTGGCCCCATCGAGGGTGCCGATCGTGAGCGCGCCATTGAGGGACATTTTCATGTTGCCCGTGCCGGAGGCCTCCATGCCGGCGGTGGAGATCTGCTCGGAGAGATCGACCGCCGGATAGATCTTCTGGCCGAGCTTGACGCTGAAGTTGGGCAGGAAGATCACCCGCAGGCGGCCGTCCATCGCCGGGTCGATGTTGATGATCTCCGCCATGCCCACGATCAGGCGGATGATCAGCTTGGCCATGGCGTAGCCGGGGGCCGCCTTGCCGCCGAAGATCACCGTGCGCGGCGGCAGATCCTCCCCGGCCCGCAGCCGCAGGTAGCGCTCCACCACCTGCAGGGCCGCCATGTGCTGGCGCTTGTACTCGTGGATGCGCTTCACCTGGACGTCGAACAGGGAGGCGGGATCCACCAGGACGCCGGTGTCCTGGCGGATCGTGGCGGCCAGGCGCTCCTTGGCCTGCTCGCGCACCCCCTGCCAGCGCTCCAGGAAGGCCGCATCGGTGGCCAGGGGCTCGAGCCGCTTGAGCTGGTCGAGGTGCCGGCACCAGTCGGTGCCGATGGCGTCGTTGAGCAGGTCGGCCAGGGGCGGGTTGGCCACCGCCAGCCAGCGCCGCGGCGTGACGCCGTTGGTGATGTTGGTGAAGCGATCCGGCCAGACCCGGGCGAAATCGGCGAACAGGTTTTCCTTCAGCAGGCGGCTGTGCAACTCCGCCACCCCGTTGACCGTGTGACTGCCCACCACCGCCAGGTGGGCCATGCGCACCTTGCGGTGCGGGCCCTCCTCGATCAGCGACAGCCGCTCCAGCAGGTCGGGGTGGCCGGGGAATCGGATCCGCAGGGTGCGCAGGAAGCGGGCATTGATCTCGAAGATGATCTGCAGCTGGCGGGGCAGCAGCTGCTGGAACAGTTCCAGTCCCCAGGCCTCCAGGGCCTCCGGCAGCAGGGTGTGGTTCGTGTAGCTGATCGTGGCGGTGGTGATGCTCCAGGCGGTGTCCCAGTCGATCCCGTGCTCATCGATCAGCAGCCGCATCAGCTCCGCCACCGCGATCGCCGGGTGGGTGTCATTGAGCTGCACCGCGAACTTGCGGTGGAATTCCGTGACCGGAATCCCCTGGCCGCAGAGGATGCGGAACATGTCCTGCAGGGAGCAGGAGACGAAGAAGATCTGCTGGCTGAGCCGCAGGCGCTTGCCCTGCTCCAGCTCATCGTTGGGGTAGAGCACCTTGGAGAGCGTTTCCGACTGCACCTTGTGCAGCACGGCCCGGGTGTAATCGCCGGCATTGAAGGAGGCGAAATCGAAGGCGTCCGGCGCCTGGGCCGACCACAGCCGCAGGGTGTTGGCGGTATGCACGCCGTAGCCCAGGATCGGGGTGTCATAGGCCACGCCGATCACGGTCTGGCCGCCGATCAGAACCGGATAGCTCCACTCCGGCCGGATCACCTCCCAGGGGTTGCCGCGAGCCAGCCAGGGGTCGGTGCTCTCCATCTGGCCATTGGGGCCGATCTGCTGGCGGAAGATGCCGAACTCGTAGCGGATGCCGTAGCCGATGGCCGGCAGTTCCAGGGTGGCCATCGACTCCTGGAAACAGGCCGCCAGCCTTCCCAGGCCACCGTTGCCCAGGCCCGGTTCCGGCTCCTCCGCCAGCATCTCCTCCAGGGTGAGACCAAGGGAGGCGCAGGCGGCCCTGGCCTCTTCCCGCAGCCCGAGGCTCACCAGATTGTTCTCCAGGTGGGGCCCCAGCAGGTATTCCGCCGACATGTACGTGGCGGTCCGCACGTGCTGGCTGGTATAGGTGTCAACGGTGTCCACCCAGCTGGTCAGCAGGATGTCCCTCACCGCCAGCGCCAGGCAGACGTAGTGGTCGTGGGTGGTGGCGAGGGAGGCGGACTTGGCCTGGCTGGAGAACAGATAGCGGCGCATCGCCTCCAGGAGGGCCTGCCCCTTGGGTGGGCAGGGGGCGGGAGTGGAGCTTGCCATGGGGGAGATGCCGTGATTGGCGACGTGGGACCTGTCCTGGCCTGGGGAGTGCCGCAGCCGCTGCACCATCGGATACAGGCGAGCGCTCCTTAAGACTGGCTTCGCTTCAGCGCTGCAGCACCCCGTGCCAGGAAGCGCCCACCGGAGCAGGCTCCAGCAACTCCGCCTCGATGGTCCAGTCCAGCTCGCTTTCCACCCCCTCAGGGGCCGAGAAGCTGCCGTTCACCGCCGCCGTGAGGGTGGGTTTGGAGGAGGTGGCCAAGGTGATGTAGCGGTCGTCGATGGTCCCGGTGCCACTGGGGTCGAAGCCCCGCCAGCCCGCTCCAGGCAGGTAGACCTCCGCCCAGGCATGCAGGTCGTACTGCGTCGGCGGAGGCTCCACCAGGTGGTAGCCGCTCACGAACCGGGACGGCAGGCCGGCACAGCGGCAGGTCTCGATCATCAGCATCGCCAGGTCGCGGCAGGAGCCGACCCGCTCCTTGAGGGTGCGCCCCGCCGGCCAGGCCGGTCCCACGTGCCGCTGGGTGTACTTGACCCGGTCCTTGATGATCTCCACCAGTTGGTCGAGGAACATCAGCCCCCTCTGATCGCTGCCCATCAGCGCTTCCTGGGCCAGATCCACCGCGGCCGGGTCGTGCTGGCCGTTGGGCAGCCACCCCTCGAGGGAGCCCAGCAGATCGCCGTTGAGATGGCCCACGGGGTAGGGGAGCAGGGGCTCCTGGTCCTCCAGGCAGGTGGCCAGGGCCGGGGGCGGCTGGGTTTCCACATCGCTGATCGCCTGCACCCGGAAGTTCTCGGTGCTGCCCTCGAAGCGGGCCCGCAGGATCTCATCGCCGCTGGCGGCCACCAGCGGGAAAAGCAGGGTCGGTTCCGGGCTGATGGCCAGGTGGAAATCGAGCAGGCGCTGGAAGCCATGGCCCCGGGGCTTCAGGCAGAAACGGTGGGGGCCAAGGAAGACCGGAGCGCTGTAGCGGTAGTTGAAGGTGTGGGTCAGGCGGACTCGCATGCCGCCTCCTGACTGGAGGCGCTGCTCGTGGGGGCGATGAAGTAGCGCGCTTCGATCAACTCGTGAAGGCGGTTGAGGTCCGACTGGAAGTTGTCGATGGCTTCGTGCAGTCCGGTGGCGACGAGTTCGTCGATCCTGGTGAAACTCCAGTGGGCCAGGGTGAGCCCGATCAGGCATTCCAGGTCGTCGGCTGGCCGCGGCACCGAGCTGCCGCGGATGATTCGCAGGGTGTCGCTGATCCGCTCCAGGCAATAACGGACCGAGCGGGGAAAGATCGGATCCAGCAGCAGGAAGGCGGCCACGGCCTTGGGTTCGATGGCCTGCTGGCTCGACTGCCGGAACATCTGATAGGCGCCTGCCGAGCGCAGCAGAGAGATCCACTGCAGCTCATCGAGCACGCCGCCCACCTCCTCGGGCGAGGGGAGCAGCAGGAAGTACTTGACGTCCAGGATCCGGGTGGTCTTGTCAGCCCGCTCCAGCAGCCGACCCAGGCGACTGAACTGCCAGGAAAGGTCGCGGCTGAGGGTGGCGTCGGTGATCCCGTAGAACAGCTGGCAGGCGCGGCGGATCTCGCGAAGCTGCTCCTGGGGCGGCTGTTGCCAGAAGGTCTCTTCCTGCAGCGTCCAGTAGATGTCGTTGATCTGCTCCCACATCTCGGTGGTGATCACTTCACGGATCTGCCGCGCATTTTCCCGGGCGTTGCCGATGCAGTTGAGAACGCTGCTCGGGTTGTCGGCCTCCCGCACCAGGAAATGGATCACGGCCTCGGGCGTAACCACCGGGCAGAGCTTGTCGAAGAGCTTGCGGTCGCCGCTGGCGTCGATCAGGGGAAGCCAGGGTTCGGCACTGCCGGGGGGGCAGTCGAGGGCCATGGCCTCGCTCACCTCCACGAAGCGGGAGATGTTCTCGGCCCGTTCGACGTTGCGGTTGATCCAGTAGAGGGAGTCGGCAACGCGGCTCAGCATGGGGCTTCATCCACGATCCAGGTGTCCTTGCAGCCGCCGCCCTGGGAGGAGTTGACCACCAGGGAACCGCGCCGCAGGGCCACGCGGGTGAGGCCGCCGGGGCTCACCCAGGCCCCCTTACCGCGCAGCACGTAGGGCCGCAGATCGACATGGCAGGGGTAGAGCTCCCCTTCACTCAGGGATGGCACGGTCGAGAGTTCCAGGGTGGGCTGGGCGATGTAGTTGCGGGGATCGGCCTGGATCTTGACGGCGAACTCATCGATCTCCGCCTGGCTGGCATGGGGGCCGATGAGCATGCCGTACCCGCCGGCTTCCGCCACCGCCTTCACCACCAGCTCCCCAAGGTGCTCCAGCACATAGGCCTGATCATCGGGCCGCGAACAGATGTAGGTGGGCACGTTCTCGATGATGGGCTCCTCATCCAGGTAGTAGCGGATCATCTCGCCCACATAGGCATAGATGAGCTTGTCGTCGGCCACGCCGGTGCCCGGGGCATTGGCGATGGCCACCCGGCCCGCGGCGTAGGCCCCCATCAGGCCCCTCACGCCCAGCAGGGAATCGCTGCGGAACACGGCCGGGTCGAGGAAGTCGTCGTCGATGCGGCGGTAGATCACGTCAACCGCCTCAAGACCGGCGGTGCTGCGCATCCACACCCGCTCCCCTTCGCAGACCAGGTCGCGCCCCTCCACCAGCTGGATGCCCATCTGCTGGGCCAGGTAGCTGTGCTCGAAGTAGGCGCTGTTGAACACGCCCGGGGTGAGCAGCACCACCTTGGGGGTGTCGGTCCAGGGGGCCAGTTCCCGCAGGGTCTGCAGCAGGTGGGAGGGGTAGTCATCGATGGGCTGCACCGTGCGGCCGGCGAACAGGCTCGGGAACATGCGCTTCATCACCCGCCGGTTCTCGAGGAAGTAGGCCACCCCCGACGGGCAGCGCAGGTTGTCCTCCAGCACCCGCCAGGTGCCGTCGCCGTCGCGCACCAGATCAAGGCCTGAGATGTGGCACCAGCGGCCCAGGGGCGGCTGGAAGCCCTGCATCTGCGGCCGCCAACCCTGGGAGCTTTCCACATCGGCCCTGGGCACCACGCCGTCGGCCAGGATTTTCTGATCGCCATAAACGTCGGCCAGGAACCTGTCAATCGCCTCCAGCCGCTGGATCAGGCCTCGCTCCAGCCGCTCCCATTCCTGGGTCCCGATCAGGCGGGGGAGCGGGTCGAAGGGGAGGATCCGCTCCACACCCTTGCTGTCGGAATCGTTGAGGCGGAAGGTGGCCCCCAGCCGCTTGAGCAGCATCCCGGCCGCCACGTGGTTGCGGTTCAACTGGTCGAGTCCCATCTGGCCCAGGGACGAGAGCAGCGGCTTGAGGGTGGCCCGGGGCTGGTCGGTGGAGGAGAAGTACTCGTCGTATCCCTGGTTCGGCTTGTACTGACTGAACATTCCAGACCCATCCGCGCGGTTGGATCCTGCAGTGCCGCCGGGGTGGTCACCCGTTGCCGTTGTTACGAAAACCAGGGGCGCTATCGGCTGGTGGGCCCCGCCAGCCATCGCCGAGCAACCTGCAGGCCCGATCCGCATCCCTCCTGCCGCCAGATACGAATAGCGTTCGATTAAGCATTGATCTCACTGAGGCGCAGAGGGTTCAAGATGACCCAAGGGCAGGAGGTATGCCGATGCTGACGGATAGGTCCAGGTCCCAGTCCTCAAGCGAGTCAGGCGTCCTGCTGGGTGACAAGGAAAGGGCTGGCGCCCGCCGAGACAAGCGGTCCTACCCCCGTCACGCGATCGAGAGCTGCCGCACCATCGCCCTCCGGCGCCTGGACGACGATCGCCAGCCCACGGGCCGCTGGTTCCTCGCCGACGTCGCCGATGTGGGTGCGGGTGGCATGTGCCTGATCGCCTCCGAAGCGCAGTCCCTTGAAATCGGGCAATGGCTCTTGATGGGTCTGCGCGCCCATCCCGGCTTTGGCCAGTTGAGGATGCAGGCCCAGTTGCGCTGGCTCACCCGGGCCCACTTTGCCCTCACCTTCGGCGTGGCCTTCGCCTCCCCCCTGAAGGACGTGCCGGTGCTGTCGGTGGAGCGACGCAGCCTGCGCCGGGATCCCAACCGGGAGGACTGGGCCATCGAGGAGGAGCGGGCCCTGGCGCTGTCCTGAGGCGAGATCGGGGCCTCCGGCTCTGGCCTGGGCGCCGGGTGCACAAGAGGTCCGTGGCCCAACCCAGCTTGATGGGCTTAAGATAGGTATTGATACTGAAAGCAGTGCCGTGAGCAGGAGCGAGCCGGGTTCCGCGAGTGATGCAGTCACGCTCTCCCCAGCGCCAACCTGGCTCCTGCTTGGCTCACTCCTCACAGCCGGTTTGGTGCTGGCCGCGGCCCCGGCCCAGGCCATCGGCACCACCTTCAGCTTCAACCTCGGCGGCTCCACCGCCACGCCAGCCGACCCTCTGGCCTCGCCCACCAAGACCTTCACCGCCAGCGCCGAGGGGATGTCCCTCAATCTGGTCTTTCAGAACGCCCTGCGACCCAACGGCAACGCCAAGCCGGTGAGTGCGAGCGCCGATGGCCTCTGCATCTACAAAGCCGGCGGGGCGGGCCTCAATGAAGTCGGCCGGACCAACTGCGGCCTCCGCAACCCAGGCAGCGGCACGGGGGTGGCCAACCAAGAGTCCATCGAGTTGTTCTTCGACCAGCAGGTGGAGCTGCTCAGCTACCGCTACGGCAGCCTGCAGGTGGGCCGGGGCAATCCCCTGCTCACCTGGGGCGACCCCAACACCCCGGTGGTTTCGACCGAAACCCTGTTCGACAAACAGATCGACACCAGCTACGACTTCACCAACCCCTTCATCGTCCAGGCCAACCAGATCCTCACGATCACCGGCACCGGCGGCGGCCGTGGCACCAGTTCCACCGAGGCGTTGCTGAGTGGGCTGGTGGTGCGGGCCTTCTCCCAGGGCCCCCCTGCCACCGAAAGCGTTCCCGGTCCCCTGCCCCTGCTCGGGGCCGCGGCGGCCTTCGGCTGGAGCCGGCGGCTGCGTTCCCGCCTGAGCCCCACCGGTCCCGTCGCCTCCCCCTGTGACTGCAACGGATCCGGGGCTTGAGACGCGGGCCCCGATGGGCCCGGTCTCATCGCTGGCTTCCATCCTGCTCGCCACGGCCCTGGCCCTGATCGGCCTCTTCGTGCTGGCCGTGGTGGCCGACGCTGTTCCGGTTCAGGTGCTGCAACGCGACTGGCAACAACGCTTCATTGAACTGGTGATCGCCAATTCCGGGTTCCCCATCGTGGGATTCGCGCTTGTGCACCTGGCGGCCCACGTGGAGCCGGAACGCCTCGAGCTCTTCCAGCTTCGCCAACAGCTGCGGCGCTGGGCGGTGCTGATCACCTTTCTGTACCTGCTGCTCGTCCCCCTGCAGCTCTCCGTCACCGTGCGGCAGTTCAGCGACCGCGAGGCCCTGCAGGCCCAACAGCGGCGCCTGCTCAGCGATCAGTTCAGCAGCTTCGCGGACCTGATCCGCTCAGCCCCTGATGCCCTCAGCCTGCAGCGGCAACTGGCGCAGGCCAATGGGCCTGCCCTCTCCGCGGCCGATCTGGCCAAGCCGATGGCCCAGCTGCGCCAGGACCTGCTGGCCGCCCTCCGCCAGGCCGAGGCGGCCATGCCCGCCAACATCCAGCAGGCCACCCCCCTGGCGCCCCTGGTCTGGGCGGCCGTTCGCGATGGCCTGCGCCTGATCGGTTCGTCCCTGCTGATGGCGATCGCCTTCGCCGCCGGCGCCCAGGACCGCACCAGCAGCCGCACCCTCCTGATGCGCCTGCTCATGGTCTGGAGGTCGTTCCGGCGGCGGCGTTACAGCAGGAAGTAGCGCTGGGCCATCGGCAACACCTCCGCCGGCTCGCAGGTGAGCAGCTCCCCGTCGGCGAAGACCTCGTAGGTCTGAGGGTCCACCTCCACCTTGGGCAGTGCGGTGTTGTTGCGCATCTGGGCCTTGCCGATGCCCCGGGTCTGGACCACCGGCACGCAGGCCCGCTTCAGCCCGAGGCTGCTGGGCAGATCGGCCTCAAGGGCGGCCTGGCTGACGAAGTTGAGGCAGCTGCCGGCCAGCGATCCGCCGTAGGCGGCGAACATCGGCCGGCCATGCACGGGCCCCGGGGTGGGGATCGAGGCGTTGGCATCGCCCATCTGGGCCCAGACGATCGAGCCCCCCTTGATCACAAGCTCCGGCTTGACGCCGAAGAAGCCCGGCTTCCAGAGCACCAGATCCGCCAGCTTGCCCACCTCCACCGATCCCACCTGGCTGTCGAGGCCGTGGGCGATGGCCGGGTTGATCGTCACCTTGGCGATGTAGCGCTTCAGACGGTGGTTGTCGTTGCGGGAGCCGCGGGGGCCTGTGGCGTCCTCGGGCAGGAAACCGCGCTGCACCTTCATCTTGTGGGCGGTCTGGAAGGTGCGGGTGATCACCTCCCCCACCCGGCCCATGGCCTGGGAATCGCTGGCGATGATGCTGAAGGCGCCCAGGTCGTGGAGGATGTCCTCGGCGGCGATCGTCTCGCGGCGGATGCGGGATTCGGCGAAGGCCACGTCCTCCGGGATGCGGCTCCGGTGCTGTGGCTTCGAACACCAACAGCATCGGGTGGGGCCCCGCCCCGTGTCTGGATGGACCCGTCCTCGGGCCTCGATCCAGATGCTCAGGCCTGGGGAGATTCGATGATCAGGTCTGGGGAGTCTCCGGTGATCGTCGACAGAACCGCAGGTCGACGATGTCGCTCCCGATCTTGACGCCGCGGAGCGTCACGTCGGGTAGCCACGAAGGCAGCGCGGGGTCGACGAAGAGGCGATTGTTCGGTGCGTCCGCCCGAAGACCGAGGATCGTCGTCAAGAGG